>CAYYWR010000428.1:0-1501 GCA_964474145.1 uncultured Syntrophomonadaceae bacterium | reverse complement strand
GGAGGAGCACCTGCACCTAATAATATACCGCTAACATCACTTACCCAGAAATCAAACTGGGTCTGGTCAGAGGTTCCACTGCCGTCCAGGACCAGTAACAAATCTCCAGCGGACATATCATCCGTCCAGTCCAGACCACCACCTTCGCCCTCACCGTAAGCAGAAACCAGGTGACCCAGCTGGTCTTCAATAGCGGCAGCGATATGAGACGTGTTTTCATCATCAGCCGCTGCCGTATATACAGCCTGGTAATGCTTCCCGTCAATGACAAACTCCACGGTCAGTGTGTCTCCTGCACTTATGTCTGTAATCTCCGTAAAGTGTGCCTTTGCCACCCCCAGCTCATTATCCTGAACCTCGGGCAGCACTTCTCCATGCTTCACCTTCATGATATCCGACTTCTGAATCTGGGCAGTTCCGGGGTCGGCGGTAATGTCCAGGCGGAAGTTCCCGCCTCCTGCCTCCTTCTGCCCGAACTGGTCTTCTACCCTCAGGCCGTCCCTCATGAATACCTCGGTTTCCGACCTGTCTGTTGAAGCCAGGGCGGAGGCGGAACCGTCCAGAAGCTTCTTGGTGTTGAATTCTGTAGTGTTCCCGATACGGTCAATTTCCGTAACAAGCTGGTCTATCTCTTTCTGGATTTCCATCCGGTCCGAGGTAGTCAAAGTGTCATTGGCTGCCTGCACTGTAAGCTCCCGCATCCTCTGCAGGATGGAGTGGGCCTCGTTCAAGGACCCTTCCGCCGTCTGGATTAGAGAGATACCATCCTGTGCGTTCCTATTGGCCTGGTTTAACCCCCGGATCTGCCCCCGCATCTTCTCGCTGATAGACAATCCCGCGGCGTCGTCGGCAGCCCGGTTGATGCGCAGTCCCGAGGAGAGGCGTTCCAGAGATCTGGCCATATTTCCGTCGGTTTGCTGCAAGTTTCTCCACGCGTTTAACGCGCTAATGTTGGTATTAATCCTCACCCATATCATCCTCCATGATATTTATTCAGTCCCCAATCCTTGGGGCCTGTGTTTTAGAGGCGTCTCAGCTTGCCTTTAGTTGAAAGCCTGAAAGCAAACTGCACCTCCTTAAATATACTTATCGTCACAAGGAGGATTATTCTTTAGTTTTTTCAGGGATTTTTTTTATTTTTTTTTGAAGGATTAATTCTGCTTGCCCGGTGGAAACCGGAAAGTGCCGGCCGTCCTTTCCATTCCCCCCCCCCCAAAAAAAAAGGATCGCGGTAGGGATAGCCCGTTACCGGGCACCCCCCGCACAGATCCGTACGTGAAGCATTACCTCATACGGCTCCTACCCTGGATATGTGACGTGAAGCCTTTCGTTTGGGTATGGGTGTAGAATTCTAGCTTTGGGAATCCATGTCTTGAACAGTTTTGTAGTTCTTTTCCTTGTGAGGTTGGATTTCTGACTCCTTCGCTTTAGTGCTTGGGGTCGGGGGGGGAACCGGAAAGAGCCTGCCGGCCTTTCCATTTCCCCCCAAAAGGGGTCTGAC
>CAYYWR010000427.1:0-1510 GCA_964474145.1 uncultured Syntrophomonadaceae bacterium | reverse complement strand
TTCCTGGGCCAATTTTGCACCATGCAGAGTATCGTGGTCTGTGACGCAGATAGCATCAAGGCCAATATGCCTGGCATAATCTATCATTTGAATTATTTCTATACTGCTGCAAGGCGAAGATATTTTGGTGTGAACGTGAAGATCAATTTTCATTGAGCACCTTTCCTTAAAAAATAGTTAATGGATCTTCTGGGCTCTCATAACTATGCATTTCTACTTAGCCCTACATATTTGCATAGTTTTACATGAGAATATTTCGCCCTTCTGTGCCGCGCCGCACAGGTTTTCCCGGTCATTTCCCCGGTCATTTTTATAGTTATTTGTTATATTCTTTATCATATCATATTTACCTTTATAATTAGCATAACTTTATGTTATAATGCTTTCGGCTAGAACACAAAAAATGTTATACCGGAACTTAATACTTGAGAAAGGTTTAAGGAGACTTTTTTAGAATTATTAAAATCAGGGTTAATTTTAGCATAAATAATTAGAAAACAGGGGCAACTCAACACAAAAGAACTGTCCCCGTGTGAGGAGGAAATCAAATCAAATGAAAGAATTAATTATTGATGCCCGGGGCCTGAAGTGTCCCCAGCCGGTTATCAAAACTAAAAAAGCTTTGGAAGAGGTGGCGGAGGAAGGAACCCTGCTGGTTATGGTGGACAATGAGGCTGCCAGGACTAATATAGCTAACATGTCTTCTTCAAAGGGCTACAGGGTAGATGTAGAAGAAAAAGAAGGAGAATATCATATATCCATTACCAGAGAGGGTGCTGACTGTTATCTTTGTGATCTTAAAGATAAAACGGTGATTGTTATTGGTAATGACGTTTTAGGCGGCGGCAGCGAAGAACTGGGCAAGATACTGATGAATAGTTATATTTACACCCTTTTAGAAAGTGATGCTCCTCCCCAAGCTTTGATTTTCATAAACAAGGGAGTTTTTCTTACTACAGAAGGTTCTGAGGTTCTGGAAGACCTTATAAAGCTGGAGAAAAGGGGAGTTGAGATTCTATCCTGTGGGACCTGTTTGGATTTTTTCCAGAAGAAAGACATGTTGAAAATAGGGAAAATTACCAACATGTATACCATTACAGAGAAAATGGCTGAAGCTGATAAGACTTTTACTTTTTAGCCTGTATTTCTAAAATCATTAATAACCTTTGATTACCTTTATAAGCCTTTATGTGCCTTTGTAAAAATCTACCCGGATTACTTTATAACATCCACTGATTTAATATAATCAATCACGGCATCCCTGATAATAATACCAGTATCTTCCAGGCAGGTTCCGGCGGCAAGCTCATCATAACCATCACCGCCCCTGGCTAAAAAGCTGCTGGTAGCCAAATCATTGATGGAGCAGATATTTATTTTTATTTATAGTATTTGCCTTCATTTTTTGTGTTTCCCTCCCCTGTAGAAGATTCTGTCAGGTAGATCAAATAATTTAATGTAACTATTCAGTAAACCCGGGGAACGCTAAGCCAGGCACAACCAGGGGGAC
>CAYYWR010000426.1:0-1523 GCA_964474145.1 uncultured Syntrophomonadaceae bacterium | reverse complement strand
TGCCCCGGTAGAAACTTCCACATAAAAGATTACCCCATCTTTCCGCTGATGCACGTCTTCAACAGTTGCTCTTTCTCCCACCTCCATTTGACTCCAAATATGCAATATCTCCTTCCTGGTCAAATATCCTCCCTTTTCCCTGGTGCAAATAAAGTCGAACACTGACATCTCCAAAAGCTCCTCACGGGAATATCCTGTTTTTAAACAGGCCTGGTCGTTTACATCAATAATATTCCCTTCCATGTCATGCAGATAAAGGGCCACAATATTTTGGTCAAATATAGTGCGGAATCTTTCCTCATTTTCTTTTATCTTCCTTTCTGTTTGTTTGCGCTCAGTGATATCTGTGGCAATTTCCAATCTCACCAGGCGGCCGTCAACCCATGGCACGGACCTGTCCCTGCAGTCATACCACCGACCGTTGAAGGCATTATGAAATTCCCACACATAGACACCCGTTGGGTTTCCATCTTTATCTATTAACTTATCATTGGTGCAGAAGGGGCAGGGCCCATCCTGTCTTTTCTGAATGGCTTTCCAGCATTTTTGTCCTGTAATGTCGCCACTTATACTGCGGATATATTCGTTTATAAACAGGATTTCATGGGACTCCATATCAGTGATGTAAACGGGAGCATCTATGCTGTCCACTACGGTGGTCAGGCGAAGATGGGCTTGCTGCAGCTCTTCCTCCGCCTCCTTGCGGTGGGTGATGTCTCGATAATACCAAACCCGACCGTAGTAATGCTCATTAACTACCGGTGCTGAATAGCGTTCAAGTACTCTCCCGTCTTTTAAGAATATTTCCTCATAGCTTTTTTCCTGTTTCTTTTTGTAAAGTTCATTAATACGTTGGACAAACTTTTCGGGATCAGATAGCATTGGGATTACATAGTTTAATGCTTTTTCACCCGACTGTAAGGCCATAATCTCATCAGGTATATCCCAAATATCGGCAAAACGTTGATTGAAAGTAATTATCTTATCATCAGCATCTACAACAAGTATGCCGTCTAGTGAAACTTCTTGTTGAGTTTTTAATAAGGTATTTTGCATAGCTAAAGCTTCTTCGTTCTGTTTGCGGTGGGTGATATCCATGCCTGAGCCCAAAATTCCGTTAATCTGGCCTTCAGCATCATACATGCAGTTGTTGTGCCAGACGATCACGCGACGCTTACCTGAAGCTGTCACCACTTCGTTCTCAAAATACCTGACAGCATCTAGTTCCCCACGCATAATTTGCTGAAACACCGGATAGACCTGCTCTATGCCCTCAGGGTGGGGAAGCACCTTATCAAACCAGTTTTTGCCGAGAATCTCTGCTTCGCTATAACCGAGAAGTTCCAAACCGTAACGGTTTAGCATGCTAATATTACCTGACGCGTCCAGTGATACGATAATTGTATCCACCGTATCCAGGTAGCGCTGTGAAAGATCATGTTCAGCTTGCAGCGCTTCCTCCAACTGTTTGCGCTCAGATATATCGCTCAACACAACACGGTATACAGGTGCGCCGGCGGGGT
>CAYYWR010000425.1:0-1525 GCA_964474145.1 uncultured Syntrophomonadaceae bacterium | reverse complement strand
AACCGGAACAGCGGGACTGTAATCGATGTTGACCCGGAGGCTTTTTCCTTGATTTCCCTTCTGTATAACAATGGTGCTGTAAAAGCAAAAGATCTGATAAACTCTTTTGTAAGTGGGGACAACCATGGAAAGAAGTATAAGAAAAAAGCAGCTGGAATCTTGCAGCAACTATTCAATTTGGGCATTATTACTATATCCCGGGAAATTTCATCCTCAGCATCTGCCTTACCTGGTGAGCATGTTCATTACCCGGAAAATATGATCTGCAAACCTGTCGCTTCAACCCCCGCAATAGAAACCCAATCCCTATCTGCCCCTGAAACAGTCCACTGGGCTATCACGTTTCGCTGCCTGGAGAACTGTCCGGATTGCTATGCCCGGCGTTATCAGGAGCAAAGCTTAAATGAGCTTGGCACTGCTGAAGCCTTACAGGTTGTTGACATCCTTGCTGAGCAAGGTGTTTTTCAACTGGCATTGGGTGGTGGAGAACCTTTACTGCGGCTGGACATTCCTTTAATAGCCCGGGCTGCAAAGGAGAGAGGGTTAGTGCTGCACGTCACCACTGGCTTGACTGAAGATTTTAACTTTAAACTCCTGCATCAGCTGGCTCCATCCATAAAATCCCTGCATATAGGCATAAAACAAGAACGCCTGCTGGCCCGCCCCCAGCTTGAAGGGGGACTGCTTCAGCGCATCGTCCATGAGGCCCACAGTTCAGGCATAATGACAGGTGCCAACCTTATCCTGTGTAATACAGTGATAAAGCACTTCCCACAGTTTATAGAGCACCTCTTACAGGCCGGTTTCAAAAGGATTATTTTACTGCGTTACAAGCCTCCCATAAACGTTGACCGCTGGCTGGCGGAAAGTCCATCACCGGAAGACTTGAGGGATTTCAATATGGTTCTGGAGGAAACAGCAAAGTTATACCCCCATATTGAATTCAGGCTGGATTGTGCCCTTAGTTTTTTGCAGCGCAATCTTTCTCCTGATACTGCCCTGGCTTCCGGGATCCGTGGCTGTGTTGCTGCCAGCCGGGTGCTATCCATCGCTGCCGATGGGTCTATTTATCCCTGCTCACAACTTATGTACCCCAGATTTAAAGCCGGTAATATTATAAGTGAAGATTTTTCTTCCCTTTGGATGAACAGCAAAGCATTGAAAAAATACCGGTTTTTTCGCCATAAGCGCAAGTTTTTGGAAACAAAATGCGGGACTTGCAGGTCCAGAAAGCAGTGCGGGGGATGTAGAGTTTTTGCCCATAATGCTATGGGAGAAGATCCAGGCTGCAATGATCCCCTCTTTCCACCCATCCGGGAGCTGGGACGGGAAGGGCGCAAGGCTGCTCTCCAGGAGTATTTCAAGGGACACTTTTCCATCAGCGTGGGTGAGTATATGGACTACTTTCAAGTTGGACAAAACAAAGCAATTAATGAACTTAAAAAAACTCCCTGGCTAATGCAGGAAATCGCCAAATCAACCGGTAGAAAATAGGAGGACAGCTATATAAAATCCGATTCTTACC
>CAYYWR010000424.1:0-1527 GCA_964474145.1 uncultured Syntrophomonadaceae bacterium | reverse complement strand
TCTTTTCTTGGTTCGGTGGCGAATGGCACATTGTATAGAAATGTGCAGATTTTAGCAACCAGGGCAAATGTAGATGAACAGGTGGTTTATTCCCTCTATAAAACACAAGTTACTGCAGTTACAGCATTTACTGAAGTTAATGCAGCTATGGCAGTTATGGAAGTTACATAAGTCAGTTAAAACACTTACCATACTTGCCATGCTTGTTTTCCCGTGCATGTTTTTAGTGCTATCCGGGTGCAGCCTGGAGTATGTCCTGGAAGGCGCAGATGAGAAACAGGGGGAGAAGCTGCAGGAATATCAGGAACCTGGCGGGGAATCTGGAGGAGAAGCGGTTCCCACCAGGGTAGAAGACCTGCCGGAGGAGGAACGCACAGCAGCCCAGTGGATTGTATACGGAGCCCGACAGGAAGTAGAGAAACAGGTGAGGTATGATATGTCCTACTACGGCCTTGATTATCCTGGAGGCGACCCACCGGAAGACAGGGGTGCCTGTACCGATGTGGTAGTAAGGGCCCTGAGGTATGCCGGGATAGACCTGCAAAAACGCATCCATGAGGATATGCGGGAGAACTTTCACCTTTATCCCGACAACTGGGGACTATCAGAACCGGACCCCAATATCGACCACAGAAGAGTGCCCAACCAGGCCGTTTACTTTGAAAGGCACGGAAAAACAATACCTGCAGGAGCAGCAACGGGAGCAGCAACGGGAGCGGGAGAAGAAGTAGAAAATCATACATATAAGCCGGGAGATATTATCATCTGGAATCTAAGTGGCGGGCGAAAACACGTGGGCATAGTATCAGATCAAAGAGCGCTTGACGGGACTCCCCTGATTATTCACAATATCTCCGGTGCTGCAGAGGAAAATGTTCTGGAAAGATGGGAGATTACAGGACACTACCGTTACCCCGGTTATAATGCTGACAATGCTACTTATACCTGGTGCAGTTTTTGCCAGTCAAGCAAGTCAAGACAGTCAAGCAAGTCAAGAGAATACAGCGGAGAGCAAAAATGATGAAGTGAGATTAAGCCGTCTTTTTAAGGGTGAGGTTATTGAAGAACATGTATTACCAGTTGCCAGGGCAATTATTCCTGACCCCAACAAGTCACAGATGAGCCCTTCTACTATTTCCCCCTTTGTTAAAGAGATTAATTGGTTAAATCTTCGCTTAAGAGATGCTCAGGGTAATGATATCCAGGGTAAAAAAGCCAATCGCCTGGACATAGTTCAGGGAGAAAATGTATTGTTCAGGACCTATAAGCTTGCTTCCTATAGTTTTGAAGGGCGTTATCAACAAAATTATGGATAATTACTGCTGGAGCTTTAACCGTATTTGCGCAAGAAGCAGGAGATATAACAAAGATAACAATTATTCATACAAATGACATGCACGGAAGGGTATTTGAAGGCCCTTACGATGGGATGGGATATGGTAAAATTGCCACCCTGGTAGATAATATAAGGGATAGTCACTTAACAAAGTATTGCTTGAAAGGAGGGTAGATTTAGTGTAAGTTTAT
>CAYYWR010000423.1:0-1536 GCA_964474145.1 uncultured Syntrophomonadaceae bacterium | reverse complement strand
AAAGCCGGCTTCTCCTTGAAAAAACAGCACCGCCTCCTGGAGAATTTTTGATCTTTCCTGGCCCTGTTCCTCCGGGTTTATATTTTTCTCCATTATCTCCCCGCCTCCCCGGCCAGGCCCAGTTTTTCTCCTGTATCCATATCATTTATATCTTCATGGACACTTTGGAGTAGTTTTCTTACCTTCCCATTCCAGTAGTAATGAACTACACTTACATAAGGTACATTTAAGGGCCTTACCAGTTCACAAATTGATAGGGCTGAAACAGTATCATAGTCCCCCCAAAGGGATTGGGAGTTAATAATATAGTTAAACCCCAGCTTTTCCACCAGGTCAAACATATCCCGAATATTGTTCTCATCCACTCCGGCAAAGGCCTCATCCAGGGAAATGATGTAGGGGGCATCTTTACGGGCTTCCAGGTAACGGGAGTATGCTGCCGAAAAGAGGGGGATATACATGGCCATGGCCTTCTCACCACCGCTGAAAGTATTAAAGACGTTATTGGTCAGCTCTCTTTTTTGTTCCCTTTCTTTGCGGTAAAACAGGGTAAAGGAAAACCACTGCCGGTAATCCAGCATCTCTTTAATAACCTGGTGGAAAGTCTCGCCAAAACCTTTTTCGGCAAGCTCCTCCTTGGCCCGCTCAACTTTAGAGCGAAAGTGCCGGGTAACCCTCTCCATATCCTGCTCCTTTAGCAGGCGGGGATCCCTGCGCAATAGTTCTACCAGGTCTTTAGTGTCAATTTCTTCTTCATACTCAGCTGTGCGGGGTTTCCAGCGGAGAGAAAAGGTCAAGCCACTGGAATTTTCCCTCTGTCCCATGAGCTGGTCTATTTTCTTGACCCAGCGCTCAGCCCTGTTTATGCGGCCCCGGATAATTCTCCCCACGCTGTTCATAATAATTTCCTCGTATAGTTCCCGGTCCTTCTCACTTAAAATTTCCTCCTGCAGTTCTATGTCCTTATTCATCTGCTCCAGAACATAGTAAGGGCTGACCCGATTGCCGTTATACTCCATTAAAAGCTGAATACGCCGGGACTTCTGCTCTAGCTGGGAGGCCTGCACTTTAATAACTTCATCCTCCCCTGCTTCCTCTAAAACCTTATCCCTCTCCAGCACTTCATCTGCTTCATCTGCTTCCTTTGCCTCACTTGATTCTCTTAACTCCCTTAACTCCCTTACTTCATCCCCGTTTCCATCCTTTTTTTCCTGGGCTTTCTGGGTTTTACCGTTACTTTCCTCCTCTAAATCCCGGGGAGATATCTTTAATTCAAAAATCGGCTCCCAGGTAAGGCGGTACTCCATTAAAACACCCTGTTCCTGGTAGAAGGTGCGGTTTAAACTGGCCGTAACTTTTTCCCGGTCCAGACTCGAAATTAAAGAACCAAACTTCTGCCACACTTTCCTGGCCAGTTTAAGGACATCTTCTATTTCCCCTTCTAAATCTTCCTCTCCTTTAACCAGTTTCAGAGCAGCTTCCTCCTGAAAAACCTTCTCCCAGAGTTCATAAAGCTTTTCAGCTCCCCTCCTGTTC
>CAYYWR010000422.1:334-1543 GCA_964474145.1 uncultured Syntrophomonadaceae bacterium | reverse complement strand
ATACTATAATAAAAAAAATAAAAAAAATAATAAAAAACAAAAAAACAAAAATAAAAAAAACAAAAAAAGCGGTGGTGCAGGCAGTGGTAGAGAATGGTATAATTACCGCAGAAAACCTGGGAATAAAATTCGATGCTGCTTCCCGGAGAGAAGATTTCAGGTCCCTGGCCTTTAACCTCCTCCAGGGCAGGAGGAGCAAATCAGAAGAATTTTGGGCCCTGAAAGACGTGAGCTTTGCCGGCTTCAACGGGGAAGTCCTGGGCATTATCGGTTCAAACGGTGCAGGGAAAACTACCCTGTGCAGGGTAATCTCCAAAATATACCAACCCGACACAGGCTCCATAGATGTCCAGGGAGAGGTATCTGCCCTTTTATCCATGGGGACCGGGTTTAACAGTGATTTATCCGGCAAGGAGAATATTTTTTTAAACGGCATGATGCTGGGTATGACCAGAAAAGAAGTCAGGGACTATTACAGTAAGATTTACCACTTTTGTGGACTGGGAGACTTTATAGAGCAGCCCATCAAATATTACTCCAGCGGAATGAAGTCCCGGCTGGGCTTCAGCATAGCAGCCATGCTGGAGCCGGAGATACTGGTGCTGGATGAAGCGCTAAGTGCAGGGGACCTGGAGTTCAGTGAGCGGGCTTCAAAAAAAATAAAAGAACTGGTTCAGAAAACAAAAATGGTTAATATTGTAAGCCACAACATAGATTTTATCGAAAACAACTGCAGCAGGGCCATCTGGGTAGACAGGGGCAAAATAAAAGCTGAAGGCAACCCCAAAGAGGTTTCCAGTCTCTACAGGCAGTCCCTGCCAGCAGGGAAGAAAAAGAAAAAAGTTCTAACCCTGAAGGAAACCAGGACAGAGGTTAAAGATAAAGAGGTTGTGAAAGTCCACAATCTGGGGATAAAGTTTAAACTGGGGAAAAAAACATTTTGGCCCCTGAAGGGGGTCAACTTTTCCATAAATGAAGGAGATATTGCCTGTATTATCGGCCGCAATGGCGCAGGCAAAACCACCCTGTGCCGAGCCCTGACCGGCATTTACCGCCCCGATGAAGGCCGGATAGAAACTAAAGGGGAAACCACAGCCCTTCTCAGCCTGGGGGCAGGGTTCAACAGGCAGCTAAGCGGTATGGACAACATAATATTAAACGGTTTGATGCTGGGCATCCCCAAGAAAAAGATATACCGCCTCAAGGAGG
>CAYYWR010000422.1:0-324 GCA_964474145.1 uncultured Syntrophomonadaceae bacterium | reverse complement strand
AATTATCGACTTTTCCGGCCTGGGCAAACATATCCACAAGCCCGTAAAAGAGTATTCCAAGGGGATGAAATCCCGCCTGGGGTTCAGCACCGCTGCCGCCATACAACCGGAGCTCTTCATCATTGATGAAGCCCTCAGCACAGGCGACATAGAATTCCAGGAAAAGGCCAGCGAAAAGATTCAGGAAATGATCACCAGGGCCCGGGCCGTCATTGTGGTTACCCATAGTATGAAGTTTGCGGAGAGAGTCTGTACCCGGGTTATCTGGATAGATCAGGGGAAGGTTGCCTTTGACGGTGACCCGAAAGAAGGCGTAGCCAAATA
>CAYYWR010000421.1:0-1548 GCA_964474145.1 uncultured Syntrophomonadaceae bacterium | reverse complement strand
CATGTTTGTATGGGTACAGCCTGTCATGTAAGGGGTGCTCGCCGAATACTTGAGAAAATAACTCAAGACCTTAAAGTTAACCCTGGTGAAACCAGTGAAGATGGAAAATATACGGTGGAAACAGTTAACTGTGTAGGGGCCTGTGCTCTAGGTCCGCTGGTAGTTTTTGACGGCAAATACTATGGTCAACTTTCAATAAGTAAGATAGACAAGTTGCTGGGGGGAAACCATGAAAAAATTAATGAGTCCTAAAGATTTAGAATTATTGCAAAAATCAATTACAGGTAATATACAACAGGACAAACCTGTTGTATCGGTTTGTTGTGGAACGGGTTGTGCTGCTTCCGGTGCTTTAGATGTGATATCTTCCTTTGAGACCCTGGTAAAAGAAAAAGGGATAGAGCTAGATATAAGCACCAAAATTACAGGATGCCATGGTTTTTGTGAACAAGGCCCGCTGCTAGTGATAAGTCCTGGCAACATCTTTTACTGTAAGGTTAAAGTGGAGGACATAGAAGATATTATTGAAAAGACGATATTAAAAGAAGAAATATTGGAACATCTTTTATATGTAGACCCTGTTACTGGTGAAAAAATAGTCAGGGAAGATGACGTTCCTTTTTATAGTAAACAGCTGCGTTTGATATTTGCTAACAACGGTAAGCTGGTTCCTACTGAGATTGACGACTACCTGGCCTTAGATGGTTATACCGCTTTAAAGAAAGTTTTTGAGGAAATGACCCCGGAACAGGTGATAAAAGAAATAAAATCTTCAGGCCTCAGAGGCCGGGGGGGCGCAGGTTATCCCACGGGGGAAAAGTGGGAGTCTGCTTTTAAGGCACCGGGAACCCCAAAATATTTAATATGTAACGCTGACGAAGGAGATCCGGGCTGTTTTCAGGACAGGAGTATCCTGGAAGGTAATCCCCACAGTGTTTTGGAAGGGATGTTAATCGGGGCATATGCTGTTGGCTCAAAGGAAGGCTATATTTATGTGCGTATGGAATACCCCCTGGCCATAAAAAACTTTAACATTGCTATTGAGCAGGCAAAAGCTTACGGGCTGCTGGGTGAAAACATTTTGGGAACAGGCTTTAGTTTTGATGTGAAGATAAATCGCGGTGGAGGGGCTTTTGTATGTGGCGAATCAAGTGCCTCGATTGCCTCTATTGAGGGCAGTGTCGGTGAGCCCAGGGACAAGCATACCCATGCTACAGAAAAAGGCCTCTGGAATAAACCTACTGTTTTGAATAATGTTAAGACCTGGGCTAATGTTCCCATTATCATTAAAAAAGGAGCAAAATGGTATTCTGATATAGGAACAGAAACAAGTAAAGGTACCATGATTTTTTCTCTTACGGGTAATGTCAACAATACAGGATTGGTAGAAGTTCCCATGGGGATTACCCTGAGGGAGCTTGTTTTTGATATAGGAGGAGGCATCCCTGAAGGTGGCAGGATTAAAGCGGTACAGACTGGTGGGCCTTCCGGGGGTTGTATCCCGGAGAGTTTGTTAGATTTGCCTGTTGATTATGAAAAGCTAGCGGA
>CAYYWR010000420.1:0-1555 GCA_964474145.1 uncultured Syntrophomonadaceae bacterium | reverse complement strand
CGCGCCCTGTATGCCTTTATTTATATTATATATATAATAATAGTTGTCCAGTTGTCCTGTAAGGTTAATAAAGCCTTATACCATGGTAATTTGAGGTTGGGACAAGATTAGGGACAAGCTTAGATCCTGTCCCACTTGTCCCAAAATATCCGGGACAAGATTATTTTTGTCCCTGGGCCTGTCCCTGGGCCTGTCCTGCTTTTTTAAAAATCCGCTGCCTTCCGTAAATGGGAATCCTCACCCTCTCTCCTGTCTGCTCCCATCCTTCTATCTTGCGAAGAATGGCATTAATCTCATAAGTATCTATTTTTCGCAGGGTTGTAGCTTCGTTTTCAAACAGCTCACACCAAATCTCCATGGTGCAGACCTGTTCCCTGTGCACTTCACCGGTCAGGTTTTCTGTAAAACTGTCGCCCCTGATAAAACTTCTCCTTTCATGAAGCTGAAGTCCATCCCAATTAACAGGTAGAAGTTTGTCTAAATATTCCCTCACCAGGCCTTCCCTATCATCGCTTTCCAGGGCTTCTATCTGCTCTTTTTTAGCTTCTACCTCCAGCTCTCCTTCTAGAAAGAGCTTTTCACCCATCTGGTAATAGAATACAACCTCAGCCCATATTTGAGGCGTATCCTTTATATCCCAGGCTTTATAGTTAGACTGGCTGCTAACCCGTACCGGCCAGAACCTCCGGTTTCCTGTTAAGTCTCTTAAAAACCCTGTGTCTTTATTGGTAGACCCTACGATGATGCACTGGCGGGGGTGGTCCTCCACCGTGTACCCGTAGCTGGCCCTGTACTTATCATCCTGCCGGGATAGAAAGGATTTAATGGTCTCCTCATCTACTTTTTTTAGCCCGGCCAGTTCGCCAATCTCTATAATCCAGTAACCCTGTAATTTCTCCGCTGCTGTCTTATCCCGCATGTCGGATATGGAAAGGGAATCGCTAAACCACGTTCCGGCTAATTTGGCAAAGAGGGTGCTTTTCCCAATACCCTGGGGGCCGTTTAGCACCAGCATGGTGTCAAACTTAATACCCGGTTCATAAGCCCGGGCTACAGCAGCACAAAAGGTCTTCCGGGTGGCCGCCCTGACATATTCACTGTCCTGGGCTCCCAGGTACTGAATAAGCAGGGTATCCAATCTTTCCACCCCATCCCAGGGGGGCATATTCTCTAAAAACTCCCTGATGGGATGGCGGCTTCTTTCCACCGATACTTTAAGGGCTGCTTCTTTTAACCTGCCCGGGGAATATATTTTATAAGTGCTGTCTATATACCCGGCCAGGCCCGCTTCGTCGGTCTTGCTCCAGCCAGTTTTTAACCTTTTCCAGGGCACTTCGCCCTCCACGTCCATACTGCCCCGGAACTCGTTGTAAAAGACCCCTGCCAGCGCCGGGTCATGCCGCATAATTAGGATCATATTGGTAAGGGTGTTTTTAATCTCACCCTTGCTGGTAATCTCCAGCCCTTCCTGCCAGTTCTCCTCTGTAAATTCCTCCAAAGCCTGAGACATACGCTCCCCGGCAATTGTTTTTTTCACCTCCCCGTCTTTTGCGGC
>CAYYWR010000419.1:0-1556 GCA_964474145.1 uncultured Syntrophomonadaceae bacterium | reverse complement strand
AGTTAACACTTCTTTACTATTCTACACTTCCATTTAAATTCCTGCTAACTTTTTTTCTTTTTTTATCATTTCATGTAATGCGTCACAGTTTCCCTTCTAACCTGATCAGGAAAAACACTAACCTGGTTCACGTCCAGAAATTGTTAGGTCATGGGGACCTCAAATTTTTATTTTAAATTTTTATGTTGAGTTTTTCGCATTGTATTGCACCTATGAATACATTGTGATACAATGAGCATACTGATATTGGAGGTGATTGAAATGGCTAAAACCGCTAATTTAAATATTAGAATAGACCCCAAAACCAAAGAAGCAGCAGAAAAACTCTTTGCTAATTTTGGCATAACAACCACTGATGCAATCAATATGTTTTTACATCAGTCTTTATTAGTTGGGGGATTGCCTTTTTCTGTAAAACTTCCTGAACCCAACACAACTACATTAGCCGCTATGAAAGAAATTGAGGAAATTATTAAAAATAAAACTTTAACCTCTTCCCAAAGCGTCGATGATTTCTTCAAGGATATGGGAGTAAATGCGGACCGCTAGGTACAGTAGTCAATTCAAAAAGGATGTTAAACTTGCCATTAAACGCGGCTATAAAATGCATCTATTATATGAGGTTATGAAAGCACTCGAGAATGAAGAGGTCTTGGATGCTAAATATAAAGAACATCCTTTAATTGGTGACTACAAGGGTTATTTAGAATGTCATATTGAACCCGATTGGCTTCTGATATACAAAATAGAAGGTGATGATTTATATTTTGCTAGAACAGGAACACACTCTGATTTATTTAAAAAATAAGAGATTTAAGCAAGTGTGATGTAGCACTTACACCTGTTTTTGGCAGTCTTTATCACACCACCATCTATCTTAATTTGTTAACTCAATATTATGTATGCCTGGCCTGACCTGGCCTGGGCTGACCTGGCCTGACCTGGCCTGACCTGGCCTGACCGATTATCCCAGGGGATGTTTGGCAACAGCAATTCTAACATCCTTCATGGTTACATGAATATATAATTCCGTGGAGGAGATATCTTCATGTCCGGCTATCTCCTTCAAGGTTACCACATCCACACCCTCCCGCATCAGGAGGGTTAGGCAGGTATGCCGGAGTTTGTGAACTGACAGGTTAGGCCTTAAAAGGCCCGCTTCTTTACAGACCCTGTCGAAGATTATCTGAACTCCCCTGCGGGTGAGGGGTTCCCCCCGGTGGTTGAGAAAGGCCTTCCTTATATCCGGGGAGGCGGGCATGCGCCGCTCCAGATATTCCTTCAGGGCCAGAGAAGTGCTCTCTGTCAGGGGAACGTACCGCTCCTTGCCCCCCTTGCCCCTGATAAGGGCATGCTCTTCATTAAAGTCAAGGTCATCTATTTCCAGGCCAGTAAGCTCTGATGACCGGCAGCCTGTCTGCAAAAAAAAGCGAATCAAGGCATAGTCCCGGTAAGGAAGCTTGCTGTTTATCCTGGAAGCCTGAATCAAAACTTCACATTCCTCTACGGTTAGAGACAAGGGTAAAGTTTTAGGTATCTTGCTATTTCTGATTTTC
>CAYYWR010000418.1:0-1559 GCA_964474145.1 uncultured Syntrophomonadaceae bacterium | reverse complement strand
ATGATGGAACAAGTCTCCCGTTATTAGTATAATGTCTACCTTCTCCTCCTCTGCTATTTTTATTATCCGGCTAAAAACCTCTCTCAATTCGCTTCTCCTTCTTCTGGCCATCTCCAGGGAAAACTCCACATCCCTGAAGGATGTTTCCAGATGAATATCGCCTGTTTGTAAAAATTTCACCTCTTTTTTCAAGGAATCAATCCCCTCCATAAAATTATTGTCATTCCATATATAACCTATTATTCCTATTCTATCTAATAGTAATTAATTCCTGCCATTTTATATAACTTTTTAAAAATTTTTCGACATTAGCAAAAAAAAATAAAAAAATAAAAAAAAACCGCTATCAGCGGTTCAGGTGTCAGTGTATGATGTGGTGCCCTGGAGGCTCAGGCTTTCCAACAGAGCTCTGGCTTTGTCCAGGGTTTCCTGGTATTCCTTTTCTGGCACAGAATCAGCTACTATGCCCCCTCCTACCTGGAAATAAGCCCTGTTGCCTTTAATCACAAAGGTTCGAATAACTATATTTAGATCTACATTGCCGTTAAAGGAAATATAACCTATGGAGCCGGTGTACACGTTTCTTTTTATTCCTTCCAGCTCATCAATTATTTCCATGGACCTTATCTTGGGGGCTCCCGTTATAGAACCCCCCGGGAAAGAAGCTAACAGGAGGTCAATAATATCTTTTTCCGGAGGCAGCACCCCTTCTACTGTAGATACCAGGTGAAATACAGTAGCATAAGTCTCCAGGGTTATAAGTTCAGGAACTTTAACAGTGCCCGGCAAACAAACTCTTCCCAGGTCATTTCTTTCCAGGTCAATAATCATAACAAGTTCTGCCCGGTCTTTTTCACTGTTTAAAAGTTCATTTTTCAGCTCTTCATCCTCCCCGGGATTACGGCCCCTGGGCCGCGTCCCTTTTATGGGCCTGGTTTCTACCTTTTTGTCTGTTAGCCTCAAAAACCTTTCGGGAGAGGCGCTGGCTATGGCTACCTCCCCAAAATTTAAAAAAGACGCAAAAGGCGCAGGATTGATATTGCGCAATCTTATGTATAAATCCAGGGGAGAAATATCCAGGGAGGTTTCAAAACGCTGAGAAAGGTTAACCTGATATATGTCTCCAGCAGCAATATATTCCTTGGCCCGGGAAACGATCTTACAGTAATTCTCAAAGGAAAAATTAGATTTTATCTCTTTTCCATTGCAGTCATTACGGTTATTATGCTCACTACAGCTTTTGCTATTTTCATAAGATTCTTCCGGATTGCTCCAGGGGATATTGCTAATTTCCTTATAATACTCCTGCATGTTCTCAACAGCTTTATGCCTGGCCTTTTCTTCATCTTCAGATAAACCCAGGGCACACAAATAAGCTTTATTTAACACATGGTCATATGCAAAAACCTTTTCATAAAATGCCAGGTAGCAATCAGGTAATTCCAGATCATCCAAACTTTCCCCGGGAAGGTCTTCTATTTGTTCTCCCAGGTCATATCCGAAATAACCTACCGCCCCTCCAAAAAAGGGAGGAGCGTTCCCGGGTATTTGCGATATCA
>CAYYWR010000417.1:0-1570 GCA_964474145.1 uncultured Syntrophomonadaceae bacterium | reverse complement strand
ATGTATGGCCCCCAATTGGGCTTTATCGTTAAAATAGTTTTTCTATCCCTGGGCCTGGCAGATCACCAGTATATTTTAAGTAAAGAAAAAGAGTATATGGAAGAGAAAAACAGGCAGTTGGAGATTAAAGGGCAGAAACTTATCCATGCTGATGCTCTAAATGACTTGTTTAAAGAGGTTTCTGTCTCAGAAGAGATAGATTCTATTGCCCAAAAACTCCTGCTTAACATAAAAGAACTGGTCCCATATACCCACGCCTGCTTCTTTTTGAGAGAAGAAGAAGGTTTTAAAGCTGTAGCATGCAGCAGGGGAGGGTGTTGGCAAGACAAAGAAGAAGCCCAGAGGGAAGTTTTTCAGGATGAATTATTTAATAATGTTCTCAAAGAAGGAGAGCCTCTTCTGGTTTCAAATAGAGAGGGGTGTGATGAACTCCAGTTTAACTGTTTGCAGGGTGATACCCGCTCTGCTGTAATATTGCCCATCTTGTCCCGGGGTAAACACCTGGGAGTTGTGGTGCTTCAGAGCTGCGATGGGGGAGCATACACAGACCTGGATCTTTCCCTCTCCATGAACTTTGCCGGCCAGGCCAGCCTGGCCATTGAAAATGCCCGGCTTTTCCAGGAAATCAGAGAAACAGCCATTACCGACGATTTGACGGGCCTTTACAACCGCAAACATTTTTACCAACGGGGTAAACAGGAGTTTTCCAGGGCTCGCCGTTATCAGCTTCCCCTGTCATTGGTGATGTTGGATATTGACCATTTTAAGAGAATTAACGATACTTTTGGGCATAGCGCTGGCGATGAGGCCCTGCAGTCAATAGCTGGCCTTTGTATGGACAATCTACGGACAGCGGATATCGCTTGCAGGTACGGGGGAGAGGAATTTGCCCTTTTATTACCGGAGACCACTTTGGAGAAGGCTGAGTTACTAGCAGAAAGATTGCGGAAAGTAATTGGCTCCACCCCTATTGAAGTGGAAGAAGGAAACCGGCAAACCATTACCATTAGCCTGGGTGTTTCTACCCTGTCAATGGAAGTGGCTACTTTTGACCAGCTGGTGGACAGGGCTGATGAGGCTCTTTATGAAGCAAAAAGGGACGGAAGAAATAAGGTGAAAGTCCATCAGGGTTCCTAAAAATTATGGAGCTGCACCGACAGCCTCCAGAGATAAAGGGAGGCGACAGAACCGTAAGGGGAGTAATTTTTCCTGTATCTATCGAAATCCTTTTTATTAATATCTGTAAGATTGTATAATTTCATCATTCCTCTGCGAATTGCCAGGTCTTTATAGCTTACCACATCGGGGCGGCAGAGGGAGAAGATAAGGAGCATCTCCGCTGTCCAGGCCCCCACCCCGTGGAGGGAAGACAGCTTTTCAATTATCTCCTCGTCCTCCAGGGTGTGAAGGGAGTTAAAGTTTACTGTGCCGTCCACAGCTGCTTCAGCAATTCCTTTAATATAGACAGCTTTTTTCCCCGTCATGCCACAAGCCTGGATCTCAGATTCATCTGCGTTAATTATGTTTTCAGGGGTTATCTCTCCCAGGAGATTGTCCAACCTACTCTGCA
>CAYYWR010000416.1:0-1575 GCA_964474145.1 uncultured Syntrophomonadaceae bacterium | reverse complement strand
GTGCTGCGGTTGGAAGCCTTATTGAAGAAAGCTCTCCTTTTAATATCGGCCCCGAACCTGACCCTATTACTATGGAAATAGTAAGAAGGAATAAATTGTTATTGAGAGAATACATTTCTCCGGATTTAGGTAACGAAGAAACTGCTAAAAAACATGACAACGCCCCAAGAAAAGGCGGGAAATGCACTATAATAAAAAAGAAAGAAACTGGGGAGCGATGTCCGGATTGCTGGGATAGGATTAAGAGCCGACGAACAAAAGATGATTGCGATACGTGCCATGGAACAGGGTTTTTGGAGGGTTGGTATGCCCCTATAGAAACTTACGTTTCTATTTCAGCTAGCTCTGTGCAACAGCAAGCCCAGGACATAGGGGATATACAACCCTCCCAATCTACTGCCTGGACTTCTAATTATCCCCTTCTCCAGCCTTCAGATATTATAGTTGAACCGTATGTAAACAAATGGTGGAGAGTGGTTAGGGTAGAGCCTGTTGAAAGAGGGAGAGTAGTTACCAGGCAGAATATTCAGCTAAAGGAATTAAGGAGAGACGCAGGGGAAGTTAATTCTGATATACCTGGGTATAAAGTATTTGACAATCAGGTAGTTGAGGAGGGAGTCTAAAATGCCTTCTGCTTTTATAGAACAAACTTTACCTGATTTTATTGCAGCTAGAGAAGAAGATGTTACATATAATATAAACAAAAAATTTAAGAAAATGATAAAGGAAGAGTTAAAAAGGAATGTTGAAAGCGGTTTATGGGACGAAGAGCTACCTGACAATTGGGTGGACGACATAGACATTGTTGTAAGTGGTAAAAGGGTAAATGTAAAAACAAACTCTGAGGCCATTAAAGCTCACGAAGAGGGCGTAGAAAGACACCCACAAATGTACTTATTAGGAAAAGTTATTCCTATAGAAAAAGGGCCTAATGGAGAAAAAAGGCCTATTTTTAGAAAATGCACAATGAAGAGCCTGATGCAAGGAAAATTCTGGCACCCAGGGATGGCAGGAAAAGGCTTTATAGAAGATGCGATAGATACAGCTGCTTCCCGAGCAAAAGAAGTTATACAAGCGGCACATAAAGCTGACGATGAAAAGCACAATAGACCTCAAGAGGAGGAAGTTTACTAATGGCAATTGATGGTTCGGAGCCTGCTGGGCATGGAGATATAAATTGGATGAATGAATCTGGCTTAAATATTACGGGAGGGGTAAAAAACCTTTACTTAACCTTTCTGCAAGAATTTTTTGCCCAACAAAAACACTGGACCTGGGACCCTGATGAGGAAAAAACTGAAATTGCTATTACTGACAAAGCACCAGTAGATTTAAGCCAAAAAGAAAAGCGACCGAGGGTAATCTTAAATAGAGGGGCTATGCGTCCAGCTAATTTATCCATAGATAAAATTAGTAAGAAAAAATTAGAAGAAGGCATAATTGAATATTCCGATTTGTGGCAGGGCAACATACGTTTTCAGTGTATTGCTCCTACATATGCGGAGGCTGAAAGATTGGGTGTGAAAGTAGCACTTGCATTAATTACTCATGAGACTATATTAAGAAGAAGAGGGA
>CAYYWR010000415.1:0-1581 GCA_964474145.1 uncultured Syntrophomonadaceae bacterium | reverse complement strand
CCAGAACAATCATGGAATGAGTTTTACCGCCGCCCATGGCCTGAGATAGCTTAACCAGCCCTGAAGCACCCCGGCGTTTAAATCTTTTAAAGGCTGTTTCAATAAGGTGCTCCATACCCTGGGTAACATATGTTTCTTCAACGAATCTGTTTATGTCAATTTTTCCTTCTATAAGATTGGTCAGGTCCAGCGTATCATCTCTTTGAGTCTCTTCAAAAACACTATCCCTTGGCTTACATAGCTCATACAGAGATTTCAAGTTATCACCTTCCTTAATCAATAATTAATGCCCGTCAATTCATGCCCGGTAATTAATACCCCATGCACCGGTAATTAATACCCCATATAGTAACATAATTATAAGAATCTCACAAAAAGTATCCTGAGTATCCTGTAAAGATAATTCTGGAAAAACATTGCAAAATCCTTTTTATATTTAAATAAAAAGCTGTACAAAAAAAGCAGCTGGCCTTAACCCTGCCAAACCTCAGTCGCCGCCTTTTCTTTTTCAGTTAATCCCCGGGGACAGGGATATCCCTTCTTTTGTTCGTATTGATTGCAACCAGGGAAACCGTCTCTCCGGTTGTGTATGGGGCTTTTGCCTGCCATTAGCTCAAACCTTCTATTTTTATCACTTTATAGAGATGTATCCTGGAAAACGTTGTTTTAACATAATCATTGTTGACATTGATAATGCTCAGTTCTCCGCTGCGCATTTTTAATTTCTTATGGAAAAGAAGCAGCTTGCCCAGGCCTGCACTATCAACTCCTGTTACATTTGAAAAATCCAGTTCAATGTTGTTAAATCCTTCATTAAAAAGTGTCAGTAACTGCTGCTGAAATTCTATTGATTTAGCAATATCAATCCTGCCCTCTGGCATCAAACGCACCTCATTTTCATTCTTTATTTCAACTTTCATCTTTTAAAATACACCTCCTGTATTTTATTTTTTGCCTGCTATAATCTCTAATATGCCACCACAAGAAACGCCCGGTTTCCCTTTTCATTGTAATAGAGTTTCTCCCCGTTCATCTGGCTCATGGCTATGCCCCGGCCACGTTCGCTAAAGTTTTCAAGCTCTTCAAGCTCCAGGAGGTTTTCAATTTCCAGGGGTTTGTCCTTTTTTTCTCTCCAGTTAAAACCCTGGCCTTCATCTTCTATGGAAGCAAATATGTATTCCCGGGTAAGGGTTATTTCTACTGTTACTTTTTTCTGGGGGTCAAGCTTGTTGCCGTGCTCCATGGCATTGGCTGTAAGTTCGTGCAGCCCCTGCATGAAAGTTTCCGCTGCCTTCCTTTCCGTTTTTTCCCGTATAAAGTTCAAGGCTTCCTGGCGCAGGTGAGATAGCTTCTCTACCTTGCTTTCCAGCTCCAGGTGCAGCTTTTCTTTTCCCTGGGGATCCACCTGGATAACCCCCAGGGTGATATCATCCTTGCCCTGGAGGGAGCCCCTGTTAAAGCTGCGGAAGTCTTCTTTGATGGCGCTTATTATTATCTCCGGGGGCAGGTGGCCGTGCTGGTGGAAAACCTGCTCCAGCCTGCTGCTGTATTGTTCTTCCCCTGCTTCCTGCTCCGTAAGGC
>CAYYWR010000414.1:0-1584 GCA_964474145.1 uncultured Syntrophomonadaceae bacterium | reverse complement strand
AAAAAGAAAAAGCGGACGGGGAACACAGCCTGAGTAGAATAGAGTTCAGTAAAGAAATGGAAGATATAGTTGATTCGGGACAATTGAAGAGCCGACCTACTGGCAATATAGATATTGTATTAGAAATAAATTAGGTTCTTCGGTAGTTTTGTTCATTTTGAATACCGTCCAAAGACCCCAGGCATTATGAGTGTCTGGGGTCTTTTTTTTGTTTGAGTTTCTCTCCACTCTCTCCTATATTTAATCCAGGAGGAAAAACAATGTCTAAATTAAATGAAGCCTTTAAAGCGGGATTTATAAAAGAAGCCAAACCTTCTGAAGAAGAAGATTCGAAAAAGGGGATTGGTGATTCTGAGGAAGAATATAAGTTAGACGCTGAGAAAATTATGGATTCTGGGGGACGGGGTGTTGACGCCGTTTGGTCTGATAGAGAAAGTTTTTTAGACAGCATGCCGCTTATCAGCAATGATAGGTATGAAAAAACGAGAGATTCGTTAAAAGGGGCAGCAGATACTGTAGATTCTTACAGAACGTTTGAAATTGGTGGCGGGGAAGCTCGATTGACAGGATCACTAAGTGATGATGATTGGAGCGCAGGAATTAGATATAATATAAGTTTTTAAAGGCAGTGAAATATGAGTAAGTTATCAAGGGCATTTAAAGTAGGTTTTTTAAAAGAGGCTGAGGGGAATGTAAAGCAAAAATCTTTACATGATCTATTAAAAGACAAACTACCTAAAGCTCCTGATATTGATGATATGCCTAAAATGCCTGAAATTCCTAGTATATCTGATAATGGTTGGGAGAGCAGCAAGCTTAATCTAAATTCAAATAATGGGCCGTTAAGTAATGGAAGAAATAAAGCAGGCGTTTAAGAAAGGTTTCGTGAAAGAAGCCATGAGTTCTCATATAGATGATATCGCACAGGGTATTTCTAAAGTAAACAAGCAAGCTCTGGACACAACTTCCTCTAAATCCTTTTTAAACGTTCTGAAAAACAAACTAAGTAATTTTGGTACATCTTCAACTGGAAAAAATTTAGGTCAAACAATTTCACAAACACCGGGGCAAATAAGCGAAGGGGTTCCTTTCACGCCTTCTATTAACCAGGTGGCTAAATCCTCGACTGGTGATTTATCTAAATTTCCTGCTGATGTCTCTAGCTATGCTAAGAATTCCCCAACAGTAGAAAAAGTTAAAAAAACAATATTAACGGAAATAAAATAATGAGTTTAAAAAAAGCTTTTAAAAATGGTTTTAAGAAAGAAGCCCTTAATCCAGTAAGCTTAGCCGTTGGAGGAGCTGCAGGGGTTGCCGGTGGCTATGGTTTATCCAGGCTATTAGCGAACAGGGGCATTCATCCTCTTGAAGGACAACCCTCCCCTGATCGCTCGCCTGATGAAATAATAGAAGATTTTAAAAGACATGGTGAAGATGTTTTTGAAAAAACTTTCACAGAAGGTGAGTGCTATGATTTTGCTGCACAGATGAAGCGCACTTATCCAGAGGGGGATATTCTATACTTGCCTGATAGAGGTCATTATATTTTTAGAAATGATGGCAAATATTATGATATTACAGGTG
>CAYYWR010000413.1:0-1585 GCA_964474145.1 uncultured Syntrophomonadaceae bacterium | reverse complement strand
GGGTCGTCAGATTTTTAAAAAAACATTGATATGGTGTATTATGTAGTCCACAATTTTTTATGGGAACACCTTTGCTTACCGGGTAACCTCTCAATACATAAAGTCTGTACAAAGACAAATCTAAATCTGCAAAATTGGTGTTACCATTTAAAATTTTCTCCACATAGAGGAACAAAAAGCAGCTTAGTTTGACCTACTTGCAAAACATCTTTTGACGACATGTTCTGATCACTTCGGATAGTTTTTTCGTTAAGCATAGGCAGGTTACGGCTGCTGCCTCTTATCACGAAAAACTCATTGGCATTTGCGTCATATACTACTGTTGCGTGAGCCTCTCGACTTACGGTTTCATCGCTATACACCCCAAAATTAAGGCATACCTCCATATCATCATTACGACCTATTTTGTTGTCACCCTGTATTAGTCTGAAATCTCTTCCTTTGCCTGGACCTTCAATTATTACAAGCCAGCCAGCTACAGGTAATTCAAGATCATTTTGTGATTTGCCTGTTTCAAATTTCTTGCCGCCCAAAATGACCTGGGTACCCTTTGGAGTGGGAGCACCCTGTTTCTTTTTAAAAGGATTATCTGTAGGCTCTGATGTCTCTGATTCTTTGTTTAACCTAGAATTGCGCAGCTGGGTTTTAGGGACTTGATTATGGTTTTTAATTTCAAAAGACTTGTTATTCGATTCATCAACTTTATCTGTTTTGGGAATATTAGGTGGCTCATCGATTTTGGAGTTATTTTTTTTATCCTCTTGGCAGGTAGGACATTCATCATAGACATCAGGATTGTAAAAGTGCTTCCCCGACTCACACATCCTCATTGGCATACATTTCTCCTTTTATTTTGATATTAGCTTGTTAACAAGGTTGTTTAAGCAGTACTCGCCACAAAGTTGAATACTGCGCTCCTCTGCTCCTTGTATAATATGCATTGCAAAAACTAAAACTGCGCTCATAGCCAGCGCAACCAGGGTGGTATTAAAAGCTACCGCAAGACTGCTTGTCAAATTTTGTAGAAAATCAGGCTGTTCTGCTGCACCTGGTATGCCTGCTTGAGAAAGGGTAAAAGCTATACCCATGACAGTTCCGATAAAGCCTAGTGTAGGCAAAAGCCATGCAATATATCTGACAATGTTATAATCCACATCTAATTTGAAATGTTTTAGCTCTAGCTGAGATTTGAGCATTTGATGTGTTTGCTCCACAGATTTTTGACTGACTTGATATCTAATAATTAGTGAGTTTATTAATTGAGCTAGTGCATCCTGCATATTATAAGTTCTTTTACGCACTGTCTGTAAGTCCTCTAAATTATAGAATATATGTGGATCTTCACTTAAATATGCCTTATTGAGTGCTTTTTGTGTTTCTGAAACAAAGCTGTAACGATAGTATAGTTCTCCTAATCCACAAAAAAATATTACCCACATGATGTTTTGAATTGTAAAGGGGTAAAACAAAATGCTGGAGTCTCTGTCAAATAAAATACGACCGACATGGCTATCTTCTGGCAAAACAAAAGACATGGAGACCAAAGCCAGGGCTAACAATATACTTGTTATTAAAATCTTTACTC
>CAYYWR010000412.1:0-1586 GCA_964474145.1 uncultured Syntrophomonadaceae bacterium | reverse complement strand
TTTCCTGAACCTGTCCATGGCTTCATCCAGATGCTTTTGACCTTTACTTAAATTATCAACCAGGTCTTTCCTGTCCCTGGTTAACATGTAGCAGCGGCCATGAAGCTCCTCCACAACTTTAGTATAACTGTCTACCAGGGAACTAACTTCAGAAAAAATATGATCTACTGTCCCGGCTTCTTTTTTTTCCGAGTCATCATATCCACTAAAAAAATAGTTTAAATGATAACTGTCTTGAATGAGTCCATCTAATTGTTCAGCGAGCTCTTTTAATAAAACATCTATTTTTTCCAGGGATAAACTCATCTGCTGGTAAACACTATTTATAATTCTTCTGGCTAACCGCATCATTTCAATTTTATATGTAAGGGAATCCATAATTTCCTGTTTCTCACTTGCCTGGTTGTGCTGCTCCATTTCTATAAAACGCATTATTCCGGCAACATGTTCCAGACCCTGACGGATA
Organism: uncultured Syntrophomonadaceae bacterium; assembly: GCA_964474145.1. Taxonomy (GTDB): domain Bacteria; phylum Bacillota; class Dethiobacteria; order SKNC01; family SKNC01; genus PWHX01. The sequence goes on along the minus strand of CAYYWR010000412.1, from coordinate 1,120 downwards.
ATGTCTTGATTCTGTATCAGAAGCATTAACTGTCGTCCGGGCCCCATTACATCATTTACATTTTGCATTAAACTATAGAGGAGTGTACCTACTTCACCCAGGGAATCTATAGCGTTTTCAAACCTGTAGTTAACTTTTTTCAGTTGCTCATCAGTTATACCATCACGAAACACCAGTTGGTCCACCTGATACAAGTTATGACATATTTCTTCCAGTATATGTATCATCAAAAAATGTTCCGGTGCTTTTTCCGGCCCCTCCAGGGTTTTGGTTCTAATAAAGTAATCCAGTAAAAGTTGTGTTTCCTCCTGAAATAGCTCCAGGGACCTTTCCAGTTCAGGGAACCTTTCGTGGATAACGGCAAAAAAATCATCGGTGTTATTAATCAATTCTTCCAGTTGGGTGCAAATATTTAAAGAAGACATCTTTTTCTCCTTAATGGAAGAGCTATTTTTGACAAGTATCTATTAAATTAGCACATTTTTCTTATTTTTTAGTATAGCATAAGAATAAATCTATTACAATAATTATTATTACTCTACTCCACTGTGACCAAAGCCATCCTCTCCCCTGGTAGTTTCTGGCAGTTCATTAACTTCAATTAATTCTGCTTTTATCAGTCTGGATATAACAAGCTGGGCGATGCGGTCTCCCCTTTTTACAGTATAGGGGTTTTTCCCCAGATTGATCAGTAAAACCTTAACCTCCCCCCGGTAGTCCGGGTCAATAGTCCCGGGGCTGTTCAGCACGGTAATCCCATGGTTTAGAGCCAGGCCGCTTCTGGGGCGGACCTGCCCTTCTAATTCCCGGGGCAGCGCAATCTTTAAGCCTGTAGGAATCAGCCTGTAATCACCTGGTTTTAAAGTTATTTCCTCTTCCGGGGCTGCCCTTAAGTCCATCCCTGCTGAACCAGGACTGCTGTATTGAGGTGCCGGCAAATCTTTGGCTTTCTTCATTTTTAAAACCTGAATTTTGACACTGTTCATAAAAAAATAAGCAGCGTGTATCCCCTTTATGCAAGTAGAAAGCACGCTGCTTAATTCACCTCCCCTGGAGATATTATTATTCCCATAAACTCTTATTTCTCTTACATGCAATTCTTTGCTGTCCTTTGCCCCCT
>CAYYWR010000411.1:0-1594 GCA_964474145.1 uncultured Syntrophomonadaceae bacterium | reverse complement strand
CTGTTTCTGTTTGAATCCAGAATCCCATGGCTTTAGCCGTGGGAGTATGTCAATATTTATCAATAATTTAAGTTTGACAATATCGGGCAGTTATGATAATGTTTATAAATGCTAAGGTCAAAAAATACCTTAGTCTACTTAATATTCATAGGAGGAATGAAATAAAAAATGTTAGGTCAAGTAAAGTGGTTCAGCAGGGAAAAGGGTTATGGTTTTATTGAAAGAGAGAATGGAGAAGGAGATGTTTTTGTACATTTTTCTGCCATTCAAGAAGAAGGCTTTAAAACTTTAGCCGAAGGGGAAAAGGTGGAGTTTGACATTATTGAAGGGGCCAGAGGTCCACAGGCCGCTAATGTTGTGAAGCTATAAAATCCTTTAACAGGATTTATCAATAGATTCATGCTTAGCAAGTTGGAATAATCCCAAATCCAGGTTTGGGATTTTCTTTATTAAACAAAGTTAAGACTTTTTCAGGTAGGATTTTTCAGTATTAAAAGGGAATATTATATAGTATAATATTCCTGAATAAGAGATAGGAGTGAGGCTTTTTGAAAATTAACTTACGGGGCAAAAACATTGATATTACAGAAGCTCTACAAGGCTATGTGGAAAAAAGAATCGGTAAGTTAGACAAGTATTTTGAAAAAGAAACAGAAGCTCAAGTTCTCCTCAGCATGACCAGGGAAAACAACATTGTGGAAGTTACCATCCTACTTGATGGCATGATCCTCCGGGGAGAGGAGTCCACTCTGGACATGTACGCTTCCATTGACAATGTTGTAGAAAAATTGGAAAAGCAGATAGAAAAGTATAAGACCAAGCTTAACCGCAACAAGCAAAAGCTGGGCAGAGCCCTGGCAGAAGAAACAGGGGCAGCCAGGGAAGAAAAAGTAGAAGAAGAATCAAAAATTGTCAGGGTTAAACGTTTTGCCATGAAGCCCATGGTTGTAGAAGAAGCAATACTGCAAATGGACCTCCTGGACCATGATTTTTTTGTTTTCTTTGATGCAGAGACCGAAGCAGTAAATGTTGTCTACCGTCGTAGAGATGGTAATTACGGACTAATTGAACCTGAACTTTCCTAGAGGTAGCACAGGTATAAACAGCTAAGACAGGACATATTTAAAGCGTGTAATTAAATTTATTTAAGAATTATACATTATTACTGGAATACTATATCACCAGGGTTACTAATAGAAATGTCTTATAGAGATAAAATATAGAATAACATGGATAGACAGGCCGGCAGCTAACAACACTGCCGGCTTTGTTGATATTTATCAGTTGCTGATGCAGGGCATTTCTTTATTCTCAGGTTTATTATTTTTGAAGGTATTTATATATGCCGTGTTGAACTTTTCTTTAATAGCTGATAAAGAAAGGAAGGTTATAAATGGGGGGAAAGACCAATGTTGTTATATTTGAAGGGGGAAAACCTGAAAGCCAGGTAGAAAAAATTATGGCTCAGGTTCGTTACGCTGTTCTTTTAGATAATATAAATAAGATGAAACAGGTAAAGGAAATTGATAAGATATTTCTTTCTACCAATTATCGGGATCTGGCCCGGGAAGCTGCCTCCCTGGGGGTTGAGGTT
>CAYYWR010000410.1:0-1601 GCA_964474145.1 uncultured Syntrophomonadaceae bacterium | reverse complement strand
AGCCTGTAAAAAATCTTCTGTGCTGGGATTCATGGTTTGTCCACCTTCAATTATCTGTGATACTCCCAGACTTTGAAATATTTCACTTATCCCATCTCCTGGAGATACAGCAATAACTTGCACTTCATCATTTTCTGCCAGTCCCTGGTTAATCGCCTTATCTTCATCTCCTGCAGTATCTTTTTTTCCCATATATTCTTTTTCACTGTATGACTCCTGCTGCTCTTTCATGTTATCAATTTTTACCTGGCTTAAATCCCCTTGCTCCAGTCCCATTTCTAAAATTCTACCGGGATGATTTGTATGAATATGTACCCGAAGCATATCCCCTGTTCCCACCACCAGAAGTGAGTCCCCTTGATCCTTCAATAGCTCCTGAAATTCTTCTCCTTGTAAATTATCTCCCTTGAGTAAAAATTCAGCACAGTACTGATATCTAATATCTTCTAATTCAATCTCTTCTTGGAAATCTTCCAGGAACTTACTATCCACCTTTTGTATAAAGGGTTCTTCTTTCATGTTTTCTAATTCCATAACCCCTGAATCAAAAACACCACCCTGAACATTTCTTAAAAACCCCTCATAAATAGCACACAAACCTTTACCTCCTGGGGGGTTTTCCCTAAAGACTCCTCAGCTTTGCAAACCAATTCCATCATTATAACTTCAAAGTCTGTTTCCTCCTCAGCTTTCTCAACCAAAAAAGTTGCAGCCTCCCGGGCCACAGTCAACATGGTGCCCTCAACAGGCTTCATTACAGCCCTATAAGCAGTATCAGCACCCTCCTGTAAAGCTTGGGCAAATTCCCGGGTAGTTATTACATCTTTTCCTTTTAAACCCCTGGCAAACCCCCTGAAAAGCTGGGATAATATGACGCCTGAGTTACCCCGGGCTCCCAGAAGAGAACCATTTGCTATGCTCTGAGCCACCTCTCCAGCTGTACTTTCAATTTCTGACTCATTTATTTCCTCTACAGCAGATTTAATTGTTAAAAACATATTGGTTCCCGTATCACCATCGGGAACAGGAAAGACATTAAGGGAATTTATAACGTTTACTTTCCCTTCTAACACATCACACGCACAAAAAAACATTTTTTTTAAAGTAATGCCTTGAAGATATTGCAGCCCCATAAAACCCCTCCTCAGCCACCTAAATTACTCGAACTCCTTTAACATTTATATAAACTTTGCCTATCCTCAGTCCTGTTAGATTTTCCACTGCATACTTAACCTTCTCTATAACATTTTGAGCTACCTCAGACATTTTTGTCCCATAACCAACTATTACATTTAATTGAACTGTCAAATTATTGTCAGAGATATTAACTACTACACCCCTGCTCACATTTTCTCTTTTTAAAACTTCATCAATACCATCCTTCATTTTTCCTGAAGCCATTCCTACAATCCCGTAGCACTCTATTACCGCCATTCCCGCTAACAGGGCAATAACTTCTTTGGATATAACAATACTGCCGGCCTTTGCTCTAATTACATTTCCCATGATTTCACCTCCTGAAAAAATTAAAATTTGCAACCACATGTGTTCTGTATCCTATTTATGTTTAAATATATATTCATTAACTTTACAAAAATACT
>CAYYWR010000409.1:0-1601 GCA_964474145.1 uncultured Syntrophomonadaceae bacterium | reverse complement strand
CCAGTATGTTTATAGTGATTTACTGAAATGTTTCCTTTATTTTTTTTATAGTATTCCTTTCCAGTCGGGAAACGTGGACCTGGGAAATGCCCAGCTTTTCCGCTATTTCCTGCTGACTTTTTTCCTGGAAAAAACGCAAAAATATAACCTGCCGCTCCCTGCCCCTCAGGGAAGCCAGGATTTCTTTTATGGTGATTTTATTTAAAATAAGGTCCTCCTCTGATTCCTGGAATTGGGATAAATCAGTGGTTGCCGCCGTTTCTTTCCCGGGATAACAGGGTGACTCTTCTAAGGATAAAAGATCCTGGTTTATTTCACTGGCCATAACAATTTCTTCCCGGGTGGTTTTAAGGTCTCTGGCCAGCTCTCCAATAGAAGGTTCCCTGCCGTTATTTTTTAAAAAATCTTCTTTTTTTATTTTTATGCTTCTGGCCAGAGTACTTAAAGATCTGCTGGCTTTAAAAACCTGATTTTTACGCAAATACATTTTTATTTCTCCCAAAATAACAGGAACAGCATAGGTTGAAAATTTAACATTTCTCAAAAGGTCAAATTTATCTAATGCTTTTAAAAGCCCTATGCACCCCACCTGAACCAGATCTTCTTTTTCCCCCGGGGGAGGAAGGAAGCGCTGCACCAGGTTTTCTACCAGGGGAATATTTAATTCTACTACCCTCTCCCGGGAGGGGATATCACCTTCTTTAGCTTTCTTCAGCAATTCATTCATGATATATATTCCCCTAATTTAAACTGTTGTTTCTTTTCCCAATTTTCTTAACCATTTTAACTGTAGTGCCCCTGCTGGTTTCTGAGGTTATTTCTAACTGGTCCATAAATTTATCTATGATTGTAAAGCCCATACCGGATCTCTCCAGTTCGGGTTTGGAAGTGTAAAGAGGCTCCCTGGCTTTTTCTATATCCTCTATGCCTGCACCATAATCTATTACTTCTACTTCCAGGCTATTGTCCCTTAATCGCGCTTTTATTAAAATTTCTCCCATCTCTTTAACATAACCATGAACAATAGCATTGGTTACAGCTTCAGAAACTGCAGTCTTAACATCGCTCAGTTCTTCCAGAGTCGGGTCCAGTTGTGAAGCAAAAGCAGCAACAGTAACTCTGGCAAAAGACTCATTTTGAGATTTGCCGGGTATTTTTAGCTCCATATAATTCTCCATCTTAATTCTCACCACTCCTCCCTGATATATGATCCTGACAATTATCCCTTAAGTATTATCAAAAGCTTCCTCTTCTGAGCCATACTTTTTGAATATATTAAAGAGCCCCGCTGTATAAAAAACCTTCTCAACCTGAGGCTGCAGGTTGCAAACAGCAATTATCCCTTCTTTATGTTTTAAAAAATTATACCTGCCAAGAATAGCTCCAATTCCAGAACTATCCATGAAATTTAGGCCTGATAAGTTTAGAATTATTGTTTTCGTTTTTCCCCGGGCCAATACTTCCTGAACCCTGGAGCGAAATATCTCTGCTGTATGATGGTCCAGTTCTCCCTTCAAGCGTACTATGAGCTTTGGACCTCTAGCCTCCAGATCAATATCAAAATTCAATAAAATCACCTCCATCCCTCATTACTGCCTTAT
>CAYYWR010000408.1:0-1615 GCA_964474145.1 uncultured Syntrophomonadaceae bacterium | reverse complement strand
CCCTCTTCATCCTGGAAGGGAATGGAATGAACTTCTACAACGCGGTTATCTTCCTTGGGAAGAACCTGTTCCGACACCACAATCTCCTTCCTTTCCAGTGCCCGGGGAATGCCACAGTTCTCACAGGGAGTATCCCGGTCTTTAAAATACTGATAGCACTTGCCGTTCCCGGGCTCACCGTAAACATTCGCCCAGAGGGGATCCACATAATGCAGATTGAAGTCCCCGTCAATAATATCGAAACCAGTTCGGGTAGCCTTTAGAAAATTATCCAGTTTTTGCGTGGTTTTTTCCAGTTCCCGATTGCTATTCATTACCTCCTCTTCCGTCTTTTTGCGCTGGGTTATATCGGTTACAGCCAGGAGAGCATGCCATTTCTCCTCAATGAACAGGCTGGAGCTATTAATGGAAAACCAGAAACGTTTTTCCTCTCCATCAATCACCAGGTAGTGCTCCAGTTCCTTTTCCCGAACAGGTTTTCCTGTCTGCAATACCTTTTTTAAAGTAGTGCGAATGGAGCACTTGTCACAGGCCGAAGCATAACCACATCCCCTGGGATTGCTCAACGCCTGAATGCAGCATAGCCCGTCCCCTGGCGGGCGATTAAGCATTTCTAACGAACTCTTGCGCACCATTCTGGCAGCCAAGCTATTGACACTCACCACTTCCATACTCTCATTAACAAGCAAAAGCGCCACGGGGACAGCCTCAAATATGTCCTGACAAGCATCCCGCTCCCGCTCCAAAAGCTTTGTTTTTTCCTTTAATCGGGTTTCCATGCGCTTTTTTTCCGTAATATCTTCAAATAAAGTATATACCTGATATGGATTTCTTTCCCCAGAGGGAAACAGGGGAACAGCATTAATATTAATCCATCTGTACTCCTCTTTAACAGGATTAAAAATTCCCATAATCACATCCCTTACTTCCTTCCCCATCTCCAGGGCCACCCTGGCCGGATGCTGTTCTTCTGGAAAGTCAGAACCATCTTCCTGCAAAACCCGCCAGGGAGAATCTATAGAAGTACGTCCCTGCATCTGGTCCAGGGTCAATCCCAGAATTTCCTCTGCCGCAGGATTGGCAGAAGTAATGTGGCCACCAGGAGCGTGGAAAACTACTCCCAGATTCATGTTTTTAAATAGGGCACGATAAATATCCAGGCTTTCTGTCATAGCGTCAAACACTCCTTTTTAAAAACCTTTACCATTTTGTCCTTCTGTCATGGTACGCTTGCTATAAACATTTTCAACAATTTTTACATAATTCCTGCAATTACTTCCTTTAATTTTCTTAATTGACAATAAAAAAAGGATGCCTTCAAAAAATGAAGTTCATCCCTCACAACTGCTTTCATAGCAATGCAGTGAAAAATTTATAAATAACCAGAACCCACTAACCACAGGGGATGGTATTCCCTTCGGCCCTTGGCTGCGCTTCTTGTAAAGTATATTACTTTACAGCCTCCAGGAACTGCTCCTCTTCACATTCCAGTATTCTTTCTGTTTCTTCCTTATCCAGGTCCATGACATAAGTTATATCGCTAACCCGGGACGCCTCCGGGGTGAGGGCACATATATCATCCCTGGTCACATGTTCCAGAGCAAATTTTCGATTG
>CAYYWR010000407.1:0-1618 GCA_964474145.1 uncultured Syntrophomonadaceae bacterium | reverse complement strand
GCAGACATTACCTCATCAAAGAGGTCTACATCTATAACAGAAAAAGAGTACAGGAGAATGAAAAAACACAGTAAAAGGGTCATCATATCACCATATGTGGTCATCCAGGCTGGAGAGCCTGCCTGTTTTTGTTCTTCCCTCTTCTTTTTAGACATTTTCTGTGGCTACACCCTCCCCAGAATCTTCTCCTCTTCCCTTCTCTTTGGCCTCCTTATCCCTGTCAGCGGGAGGTATGAAGGCTTTTAACTTATCTTCAAGTACCCTGGGATTCATGCCTTCCTGTATGGCAATAATTCCCTCCAGCATGGTTTCTTTTTCTTGTATTTCCTCGTTACTTCTAATAGCCAGCTTACCCGCTATAGGGATCAAAACCAGGTTAGCCAAAAGCGCACCATAGAATGTAGTAAGCAGGGCCACCGCCATACCGGGACCGATGGCATCAGGGTCATCCAGGTCAGCCAGCATTTGTATAAGGCCTATAAGCGTCCCTATCATACCAATGGCCGGAGCCAGCCCCCCCCAGGAACGGAAAAGTTCCTGGCCTACCTTATGCCGCTCCGACTGGGCTTCTATCTCTGCCTGTAATATCTCTTTTATTAACTCCGGTTCCATTCCATCCACAACCATTTGCAGCCCTTTTTTCAAAAAAGGCTCCTCTACCTCTTCCAGGTCATCCTCCAGGGCCAAAAGGCCTTCCCGCCGGGCCTTCTGGGACATATTATTAAAGAAATCAATAGTCTCGCGGAAATTTCTCTTTTTTTCAAAGAAAGCCTGTTTAACCACCTTAAAAACCAGCTTGATTTGATTAATATTAAAATTTATAAGCAGGGCAGCAAAGGAACCACCTACAGTTATCATAATAGAAGCAGGGTTCCAAAACATTATAAGATTGCCCTGTGTAGCAATAGCCATTGTTATCAAAAATATACCTGAGAATGCTCCTAAAACAGTCATAGCATCTACGCGCTTCACTGCAATTCCCCCAGTAATCAGGGAGGGCAGGTAGAAAAGCTACCCGCCCTTCCAATATTAAAAAATAGATTAACGCTTCAAGTTTACCACTTCAGTTAACATCTCATCAGAGGTAGTAATTGTTCTGGAATTAGCCTGAAAAGCCCTTGAGGTAGTAATCATTTCGGTAAATTCTCTCACCAGGTCCACATTGGACATCTCCAGGGTTGAGGACAGAACAGACCCCAGGCCCCGTTCACCTGCCTGCCCAATTAAAGGTGGCCCGGAGTTAGCCGTTATCTGAAAGAGATTTCCAGATGCCTTGCTGAGCCCTTCCGGATTAGTAAATCCTGCCAGGGATATCGGGCCAATCTCCCTGGACATACCATTTGAATATATACCACTTACAACCCCTGTGTTAGCTATAGTAAACTCATCAAGGACACCCGCGGGGTAACCATCCTGGTAGTCCGCCAGCATATCCATAGGACCGGATAGCTGGGTGATGGAGGAAAGGTCCAGATCTATTTGCAAGGCCTCTTCAGCATCATTTTGTAAGTTAGCAGCTGGAATCTCAATCATGTATTGTATAGGATCTCCATCATCATCTTCCAGAATAATGTTTCCGTTAGAATCAAACTCTATATTATCTATAATACCGTCAACT
>CAYYWR010000406.1:0-1627 GCA_964474145.1 uncultured Syntrophomonadaceae bacterium | reverse complement strand
AGAATGATACCTTACCGCTTTGTCACTTATGTAGCCATAGGTGTAATTGCTGCCCTGACTGCGGCAAATGTTATACCCGATTTACTTTCAGGGGTGACTGCCCTGGCAGTTTTCGCCCTCCTTCCCATACTGGTGGACTATCTTTCCTTAAGGAGCAAAATGGTACACGATCTGGTCCACGGTAAAGAGGCGGTTTTAATCAAACAGGGGCAGATAATGGAGGAAAACTTAAGGCAGGTAAGGCTTACCGGGGAAGAGCTGCTCAGTGAACTCCGACACAGGGGTGTTTTCAGTGTTGGGGATGTTGAGTTTGCCGTAATGGAATCAACCGGGGATATCAATGTTATGAAAAAATCCCATAAAAAACCTTTAACTCCCCATGACCTGGGAAGAAAGGTGTCACCGGAAGCCGAACCTCAAACAGTAGTGCTGGATGGAAACATACTCAATGATTCTTTAACAGCTCTGGGATTAAACCAGGGATGGCTTAATGAGCAACTGGATAGTTCCGGCGTAACCCTTGACAATGTTTTTTTAGCCCAGGTAGACAGCTCAGGAGAGCTGTATCTTGACCTTTTTGATGACTCCATTCAGGTGCCCCAGCCTAAAGTCAGGGAGGAAATGTACGCCAGTTTAGAAAAAATCCAGGCGGAACTTGTCATGTATGCAGAGGAAACCCGGGACCAGGAGGCCATATCCATGTATACAGAAAATGCCCAAAGGTTAAAATATCTAATGGATAAACTGGAGCCTTATTTATTACGCTAAAAAAACCTTCAGATGCTGATGTAGCCTGAAAAGGGTGTAGCTACTAAAAAGGTTGCCTCTTGCCCTTCCAGCATGTGAACACTGGATACTACTACTATTATTTTAGTCAAGGGAGCGAGCTTGAATGTCCAATAAAAGCAAAAAAAGTTTAAGTCCGGTACAGCAAAAATACCAGTCCTTTGCACAGGTCAGGGAGCCCAGGCGCCCGGTTTTGCTTAACAGCCTCCGGGCCTTTCTTGTGGGAGGTATAATATGTACCATCGGTCAGGCTTTCCAGTTCATGTACATGACTTTCTTTAATTTTACCGAAGTTACGGCCAGTGATCCCACGGTAGCTACTCTGATTATTATTGCCGCTATTTTAACTGGTTTTGGGGTTTATGACCACATTTCCCAGTATGCCGGGGGAGGGACCATTGTGCCTGTCACAGGTTTTGCCAATACCCTGGCTTCAGCGGCTATAGAACATCGTAGTGAGGGTTATCTTCTGGGGGTGGGCGGCAACATGTTTAAAATAGCCGGTCCGGTTATTACTTATGGAGTTGTTTCTGCCTTTGTGATTACCATAATTAGAATGATAATTATAGAGCTGGGTGGGATATAATATGCTGCAGGGTCATCAGTCATGGATCTTTCATTCCCAGCCTGTTATTTTAGCCTCCGCTGCTGTCGGGGGTCCCTTTGAAGCCCAGGGGCCTTTAGCTGATGATTTTGATATACTCCATGACGATATATGGTTGGGGCAGGAAAGCTTTGAAAAAGCAGAGCGGGCATTTCTGGAACAAGCCTGTAACAAAGCTGTAGAAAAAGCCGGGAAGAAAAAAGATGATGTAAACTTTTTCTTGAGTGGAGATTTAAT
>CAYYWR010000405.1:0-1641 GCA_964474145.1 uncultured Syntrophomonadaceae bacterium | reverse complement strand
AAAGGTTGTAAACAGAAAATAATAAAAGCCTTTGCTCTGAAAGGAGAAGAAAGCCTTGAAAATATCTATAGATATGAGTCGGTAGCCCATGCCTGGCTGCTGGACACTTATGAGCCGGGTAAACCCGGGGGAACAGGCAAAACTTTTAACTGGTCTTTAGCAAACAAGATTATAAGGAAAAAACCCATTATTCTAGCGGGAGGCCTGAAAGAGGAAAACATACTCCAGGCATTGCATGAAGTAAGGCCTTTCGGGGTGGACGTCAGCAGCGGTGTAGAAACTGAAGGGGAAAAGGATTATGAAAAGGTTATAAACTTTATAAATAAAGTGAGGAGTTGGAAAAATGTATCCTGATAAAAACGGACATTTTAAAGAATTTGGCGGGAGATATGTTCCGGAAATATTAATGCCTGCCCTGGAGGAACTTACCGGGGAATATTACCGCTTAAAGGAAGATAAAGCATTTAACCAGGAACTGACCGGTTATTTAAACAGTTACGCCGGCAGGCCAACACCCCTTTATTATGCCCGGGGGTTGACGGAGCTTATGGCTGGCCCAAAGGTTTATTTGAAAAGGGAAGATTTAACTCATACCGGAGCCCACAAAATCAATAACACCCTGGGGCAGGCTTTACTGGCCTGTAAGATGGGTAAAAAGAGAGTTATTGCCGAAACGGGAGCAGGGCAGCACGGAGTAGCTACAGCCACGGCGGCTGCCATGTTCAACCTGGAATGTGATGTTTATATGGGAGAAGAGGATATGGAAAGGCAGTCTTTAAATGTTTTCCGTATGCGTCTTTTGGGAGCCCGGGTTGTCCCGGTTTCCTCAGGGAGTAAAACCTTAAAGGATGCTACCAATGAAGCTATCCGGGACTGGGTGACCAACATCCGAAACACTTATTATATTATAGGTTCTGTAGTAGGGCCCCATCCCTATCCGGAAATGGTCAGGGACTTTCAGTCAATTATAGGCCGGGAGGCCCGGGAGCAAATGTTAAATCTGGAAGGACGCCTCCCTGATTCTTTAATCGCCTGTGTAGGGGGAGGGAGTAACGCCATGGGAATTTTCTATCCCTTTCTCAAGGATTCCGAAGTAGAAATGATAGGTGTAGAGGCAGCCGGGCTGGGGCTGGACACAGATAAGCACTCGGCTACTTTGACCAAAGGCAGGGCTGGAGTGCTCCACGGAGCCATGAGCTACCTTCTGCAGGATGAATACGGACAGGTTTCCCCGGTTCACTCCGTATCTGCCGGGCTGGATTACCCGGGGGTAGGCCCGGAGCATGCCCATTTAAACCAGACGGGGCGGGTCCATTACAGTTCCATTACAGACAAAGAAGCCCTGGAAGCCTTCCAAACTCTTTCGGAAACTGAAGGCATTATACCGGCCCTGGAAAGTGCCCACGCTGTAGCCTATCTTTTAAACCACAGGGAGCATTTTACAAACAAATCGTTAATAATATTAAATCTATCCGGGCGGGGAGATAAAGATGTAAGCCTGGCGGCCCGACTGCTGGAGGTGGAGAAATGATGAGAATTAAAAATAAATTTTCCCGGTTAAAGGAAAAAGGTGAAAAAGCCCTGATAACTTTTATTACGGTAGGAGACCCGGATTTGGATACTACAGAAAAGTTAGTTTTG
>CAYYWR010000404.1:0-1641 GCA_964474145.1 uncultured Syntrophomonadaceae bacterium | reverse complement strand
GTCATATTTATCCTGAATGGGAAAGTGTTGCGGCGTTAAGGAAAATGTCCGGAAATCATTTGGATACCAGCAATCAGCCGGCCGTGATGGCCGGGCCTTCCAGCAGAGTGCAGCCTGACTGCCGGACCATATTTATGAGCATGGACCTGATAACCAGGTGGTGAACCCTGCCGGATACATGCCAGTAAAGGACACCCCCAAGCCCCCGCGGGAGAAAGCGTACAGTGAGCACCACCTCCACGCGGCCTCCGGAGAGATCGCGTAAATGAAACTCCAGCATGGCCTCTCCGGGATGCTTCATCTCCGAGAGCAGGAGCAAGATGTTGGGGGGCCTTACCTCCAAAACTCTCCAGAAATCCACCAGCTCACCGGCCATGAGCTTTTCCTGGTTGCTGCGCCCCTGCTGCAGGCCATATCCTCCGGCCAGGCGGTCCAGCACCCCCCGGATGCTCCAGAGCGCATCTGTGCCGTACCATCCCCGCGAGCCTCCAATGCTTTCCACCAGTGGCCAGAAATCAGCGGCCTCCCCTTTCAATACAACCCGGAATGAGGACTGAAGCTTGGAGCCGGCGGCAAAATAAATGTCTCCGCAGGTATACCATTCCGGGGGATTTGGACGTTCTCCCCCGGTCCAGCTGGCCTGGATGCGGTCGCGGCAGAGTATCTGCATGGACCTGACCATGGCCTGGCGCACTGTGAGCAGGTTCTGAGGTATGATTTCCCGTATGCGGTGATCCTTGCAGACAACGGTGTTGCGCATGCTTTCGATAAGCGGTTCGGACAGAGTCGCGGGTACAGGAGTTATTTTTTCGGCGCAACTGGCCAGAAGTCCAGGAGTCAGAAAGGGTATTTTGATGATTATCCTGGGGTTCAGCCCGGTTACCTGGGCGTAAATCCGGAACAGGTCCTCGTAGCTCAGAATGTCTGGCCCACCGATATCAAATGTCCCGCCAATGGTCCGGGGTTTTTCCAGGCACCCGGCCAGGTATTCCACAACGTTGCTTACGGCAATGGGCTGGGATTTGGTACGGACCCAGGCCGGGGTGAGCATTACCGGGAGCCTTTCGGTCAAAAAGCGGATGAGTTCAAAGGAAGCACTGCCGGAACCCAGAATCACAGCGGAACGAAATATGGTTGTGGGCACATTGCTTTTTTTAAGTATCCTGCCTACTTCAGCCCTGGAGCGCAGATGCTTGCTCAGGTCGGGCTGGTCCTCGCCCAGCCCGCTCAAGTAAACAATTCTTTGCAGGTCCTTCTGCTCGGCCATGCGGGCCATATTGGCGGCCGCTTCCCGGTCTGCGGCGACAAAGTCCTGGACTGAGGAACTCATGGAGTGGACGAGGTAGTAAACAGCGCTGCAGCCCTCAAGGGCTCCGGCCAGGGAAGCCGGGTCCAGCAGGTCTGCCTCCACCACCTCCAGGCCGGGGTGGTTTATCCAGGTCTTGCAGTCAAGCCTGGGGCTGGAGCGGACCATGGCCCTGACCCGGTAACCTTTATACAAAAGCATGGGAATAAGCCGGCTGCCGATATATCCCGAGGCTCCGGTAACAAGAATTGCTCTGTTGTTCATGCTCTGCCCCGAACCAAAAAGGCCCTGTTTTTTGGCATGGCTAAACTTCCCCTGTGTCCTTGGGAGTGGAA
>CAYYWR010000403.1:0-1649 GCA_964474145.1 uncultured Syntrophomonadaceae bacterium | reverse complement strand
TAAGGGTCGTTACGTTCTCCGCATGGCTATAGGTCAGAGAACCACAGGAGAAGAGCATGTCCGGGAAGCGTGGGAGATTATCCGGCAAGAGGCCCAAAAGTTGCAATAGCTGCGGGAGCCGGGGAGGTTAACGGTAACATTATGCATAAATATTTTTGACAGGTTAAAATATGAATAAGAAGGATTTGCTGCAGGCAGGTAGAAGTAAATAATCGTAGCAGTTAAAAAAGAATTAATGAAAGCAGGAAGCGTGTAGCAGGCACAGCTGGCATAACTCAATAATGGATTGTTTTGTATAAATGCATAATTGAATATATAGGAGGTTTACCCAGGTGGATTATAATTTATTTTTGTTGATAGCCTTCATTACTATTTCTTTATTTATGGATTTCATGTATACCCCCGTAACAGGTAAAGAGCTGACCATGAAAACAAGATTTGTGATTTTTGTAGTTATTGTTGCTGTTTTCTTTTTATTAATCTACATAACTCCTTAAAGCAGGCTGGAACTGAATAGATAAGTCCCTGTGCCATAAAAAAAAACAGCATTTCCTTCAGGCAATCTCAGGAAATGCTGTTTATTATTTTTCAGGTTTTCAAGGCTGCTCCCCGGGCATATGCACATTCAGTTGCGGGTAGGGGATATTAATGTTTTCTTTATCAAACTCAAGCTTAACTTTTTCCAGAGTCTCAAAATATAGTGTCCAGTAATCTTCCCTTTTGCACCAAACCCTCAGGTATAAGATTATGGCATTGTCGCCGTGTTCTCCCAAAACAATCTGGGGTGGGGGATCATCCATAAACAAGGGGTTATCTTCGGAGATTTTTTTCAGTATGTCCCGGGCCTTCCCGATGTCATCCTGATACCCGATGCCAAAGGTAAAGTCAACTCTCCTGGTGGGGTTTACGCTGTAATTGGTGACGCTGTTATTGGACAGGTTGGCATTGGGTATAATAATTCTCTTGTTATCCGGAGTATCCAGGACGAGGGGCCCCTAAATAATTAAATATAAAGAGAAATTCCTTGCTATTTGATAATTTCAGCAAATAATTCCATGAGATTGCTGGAGAAAACAAAAATATGACTTTGACCTTTCCTGACCTATCTTGTATTATATAGATAAATTCAAAGGAAAAGGAGGTATTCAAATGTTTGATTTAGTACCATTCAGAGGCAGAGGATTGAGAAGAAGAGGTGCCCAGGGAGATTTTGATTCAATTTTTAAGGGACTGGATGATCTGTTGACCCCTGTTAAGCCCAATCTTTTTGGAACAGATGTTAAGGAAACTGAAAATGAATTTGTTGTAGAAGTTGATCTGCCAGGCGTGGAGAAGGAAGATGTAGAAATTAGCTATGAAAACAAGCATCTCCAGTTAACTGCCAACAGAAAAGAAAAGCTGGAGGATGAAAAAGAGGGCTATGTAGTGCAGGAGCGTTATTATGGAGAGCTCAAGAGGAGTTTCTATGTGCCTAACGTCAAAGAAGATGAAATTTCTGCAGATTTTAAAGATGGAGTATTAAAGATTACCCTGCCCAAGGAAACAACAGGCACCAGAGACAAAAGAGTAATCGATATTAACTAAAAGTCCGGGAAACCGGGCTTTTATCTTTTTTCAGGCACTTGCACAAAGAAGTATGTTATAATTAT
>CAYYWR010000402.1:0-1656 GCA_964474145.1 uncultured Syntrophomonadaceae bacterium | reverse complement strand
AATGACCCCCCAGGGATAACTCCCCTGTACCCCGGTTATAGTAATACCTGGCCAGCTCCCCGTCCACGTGGTCCAGCATGTTATATAAAAAAATCAGGATAACGGCTGCCAGCATCCGGGAAATAGAATTGAACATCAAGAAATAGCAGCTTCCCAGGGCTGCCAGCATGCTCAGGAAAGTCACCTGGTCAGGGGTCATCTTGAGCTTGATAAAGAATATGGTAAAGTAAACAGATATCTTTCTGAATATGTACTTATCAAAAAAGTAATTTTCCTGCTCGTTTTTCTGAGATAATTTTCTGTACTCTTCTATGCTTTGGGACACAAATATTACGCCTCCTGTGCCTCCAGGGCTTTTTTAACTCTTTCCAGATCTTCCGTATCGTCTATCTCCTGGCATAGTTCCCTGTCAAAGTAATAGGGGTAGAGGGTCTGGCAGGGGTCTTCTTCCCCCAGGATTTTATTTAAAGCTTCCTCGGCGTATACTTTTAACTGGCCGGCTTCTTTAAAGGCCTTAATTTCCTCCAGCCACCTCTGCCAGAACCCCATTTCCAGTCTGTACAGGGGCATCAGCATAAAACAGTCCCGGCTAGAGATGTCAACGGAAATTTCCCTTACCCGGCCCCCCTTCACCCGGGCCTTGAAGTCCTTGTGGGGGAGCTCTGCCCGTTTATTTACAAGGACAGAATTTGCAGGCGACTCCTCCAGGAGCCTCTCCAGAAGGGATTCTTCAAAAACCAGGTCCCCGTGCATGAGGATTACCTCTTTATCTATGGTATCTCCTGCCAGAAACATGGAGTAGATGTAATTGGTGGATTTATACAGGGGGTTATGGATATAGATAAAGTTTACCCCGGGATAATTTTTGCCCAGATGTTCCTTTATTTGTCCTGGAAAGGGTCCGGTGGTTATAACTATGTCCTGGATGCCCTTTCCCCTCAGGGCCCTTATCTGCCTGTCCAGTATGGTATCCCTGCTCCCCAGCCCTACAAGGCATTTAGGCTTGTTCCTGGTGAGCTCACCCATTCTCTTCCCCAGGCCGGAATTTAGTATTAGAGCTTTCATTCCCGACTCCCCTTTCCCGTTCCCGTTCCCGTTCCCTTTCCCGTTCCCTTTTCCATCTCCCGTTCCATATCCTTATCTACACCTTTTTTCCTGTTCCTGTCCCTGCCCCTGTCCGCACCCTTATCCTTGTCCGTTCCCTTTTCCATGCCCGTGCCCTTTTCCATGTCCATATCCATATCCTTGTTCAGAAACTGCATGAAGGCTTCCTTATTTTCTGCAGGGGTTGTGGTGGGCCGGCCTAGATCCTTCCTGGCTCCTATGTTCACCCTGATCTCCAGAAGGGCAGGTCCCCGGCAGTTTATCAGCTTATTCGTCATTTCTATTACCTCCCCCCGGGACCGGGCCAGGAAAACTTCCCTGTAGCCGCAGGCCCGGGCTATAGCGGGGATATTTATTAAATGGCCGGTGGTGGGCTGGCCGCCTACAGAATCATGGGCCCCGTTATTTAACACTATATGTTTCATATTGGAGGGGGCCAGATCCCCGGCAATGGAAAGGCCTCCCATGTGCATGATCAGGGCACCGTCCCCGTCCAGGCAGTAGACATTCCTTTCCGGCCTGGCCAGGGCGATGCCCAGGGCTATCTGGCTG
>CAYYWR010000401.1:0-1664 GCA_964474145.1 uncultured Syntrophomonadaceae bacterium | reverse complement strand
AAAGAATAAGGGCATGCTATCCCATTAACATGCCCTTTTTAATATAATCCTAAAATTTAAGTCCTGCTCCAAGCCCTTGCTTCGTCGGCCATTGGCTCAAGCTGGTCGCAATGTTCACCTGCTGGAAGGGCAGAAGGGCAGCGGCCTTTTCAACAGCTGCATCAGCAGCTGAATAGTTACATTTATAATTCTATTGTTTTTATGCTGTATTGCTGTCATGTCTTTTTTAACACACTTTTTCACTTTAACGGTTTCTATATTTCTAAAGAAAGGAAGTGGTTTAATGTCTGGAAAAGTATCTATGTTTAGGAGGGCAATTCTTTTTTTAGTTGTATTGCTGTTGGGCTTTAGTGCTGCCCTGGCAGAGGGGGCAAATATAGCAGAAGATTCACAGCGGGTTCAGCGGGCTCACTTATCTAAGGTATGGACTATTTCCTTTAATATGGAAGTAGATTATTCTACAATGGGTGATTATATATCTATTGTGGACCAGAAAGGAAATCCTGTGGAGATATATATTGCTCCGGAAAGTAACAGGCAAAGTATTTCCATTACACCGGAAAAAGCATATATTGACGGCAGGAAGTACAGATTAACTGTGCATCAAGGGGCGAGATCTAAAGGCGGTTCAGTGTTAGGGGAAGATGTTACTTTAGACTTTATTGCCTGCAAAGACCAGTATAATAATGATGCCAGTTTACCAGTGGCGGGTTCTGTGGAGAGGTTAAACAACCTACTTTCAGACTTCTCGGAATATTCTCAACGAAAACACTTTTACCCGGAGATGGTTGAAGATATTCCGGCTGATGATTTCGTTGATGGTGACATAACAGAGGCTCCAGAGGCAGGTGGGGATTCCCCGGAACACTCTACCACAAATGTTCAGGTAGAAGGGGTGGATGAAGCTGATGTAGTAAAAACTGATGGGGATTATATTTACTATATTATTGAGAAGAGGGTAGTCATCATAGAAGCAAAAAATCCCTCAAAACCCACAGTGGTGGCTACAATAAGTGTAGACGAAGAATATTTTACCCCGACAGAATTATACCTGGACCAGGACCACCTGATAGTTATAGGAAGAACCAGAAACTACTCAGGGAGGCTGGAGCACCCTGATGATACAGTTAACAGGAGAATCTATCCTGCCCAGACAGTAAAAACTGTCGTTTTTGATATACGGGACAGGAGTAATCCCCGCAAAGTACGAGAGATTGAAACTGAAGGCTTTTATAATTCCTCCAGAAAAATAGGCAGCAGTATTTATATTATAGCCAATAAGAGTGTCTGGAGACCCTGGGATTATTATTTTTTAAATTACCCTGAACTCTCCAAAGAGGAGGATATATTTATACTTCCCAAAATCAGGGATACTGCGGCAGATGATACCTTTTCTCCGGTTAATCCCCGGGATATCAGGTATTTTCCGGGGTTTGAAAATGCAAGTTATCTAATTCTTACCGGTTTCAATCTGGAGAGACTGGAAGAACCTGCGGATATTTCTACTTACCTGGGCTTTAGCAATTGCATCTATGCTTCCCGGGAGTATTTGTACGTATCTCTGAATCATACCCGGTATATTTCACCCGGGGATATCAATAATGATAGGGATGATAGAGATTACAGGGATGATGATAGAGATTACAGGGATGATGTTGATGATA
>CAYYWR010000400.1:0-1674 GCA_964474145.1 uncultured Syntrophomonadaceae bacterium | reverse complement strand
TGTTTAATTCTTCGCCGTCTGCGAAAACTGGAGTTACTGCTTTCTAAATTTGGGAAATATACTGAGATGAAAAAGCCACTGTTCATAGAACAAACCGGCACCGATGATCTTTTCTCCTTTAATTCGGATATTTGTTCCCATTCCCGGGGAAGGATACTCCTGGAACCTGGACTCACTAACAGCTTTTATCACTTTATTTATATCCGGCTTCTCCGTCAGCCTTTCTTCGTTTAAATATTCCAGTGCTTCCATGGCATAGCTGCTGAGTAATTTTGACCATATTTTTTTCAATATTTCCGGAGTATCAAACAGGTCCATGCAGGCAAAACCACCGTTTATAAATACTGCAACACCAGCCTGGCCAGGTATATGTTCAATTCCGGAAACAATACGCTCTATATCTTTGTCATAGTTCCTGTAGATGTCATTCATGGCGCCCGTGGGTGATTCAGCTTTCATTTTTGCCTGCTTGCGGTGAATTTCATGCCATATATCTCCCTGATCAGCCTCATAATACCTGTTCATTTCCAGATTATCCGTCACCTGTTCCGCCTTCTGCCTGCGAAGCGAGCTGTACGCAAAGTAATCTGAACTGTTAAATGCAGAAGTTTTATATCTCCACCTGCCCTGCTCCACGCAGCTCACCGGTATGTTTATTTTGCTTTTGGGAGAAATCAGGATGGTGGCATTTAAGATACGGTTTTGCTTGGCTCCCAGTAATTCTTCCCCGTCAAAAATTAAAATGGGTTGGCCTGCCTGGTTTTCAACATTGATTGTGTTTACAGTGCCTTCAGTGCTCACTTCGCTGACTATCAGCTTATCTTCTTCTAGCGCCTCTTCTAAAAGAAGATATGACAATTCCTGGTCAACATGCCCCTCTTTGAAAAGAGGAAATATCAAGATGTTTTCACTTTCCTGCGGCTCCCACAGAGAAACACCGTTCATAAACTCTCTCATAGAAAAACTCATATTTGAAGCCTTCCTTTCTTAAAAATGGTATTAACTTTCCTGGTAAAGAAAAATTATACCACCTGAGAGAGACACACGTATGTCCCACAATCATCTTAAATAATAAAATGTGGGAATTTTTTTAACAATTACTAAAATTCTTATCAACATCCCTGCTGTAATTTCTTATAAACTATAATCCGCCTTTCCAGGCCTTTCTTCAGGAAGGAGTGAAAATCCCTCGTGCCGATAACAACACAGCCTTGCATCCCAACATCCCACCAGTAATTTTTCACCCTCGTTTTGCCTTGATAGAACAAAAGTACTTGCCAGGTGCAGTACATCAAAGCCGCGGAGAGAATATTTATCAATCAAAACATCAACACGCTGAAGAACAGAATCAGATACATTTAAACTGAAAAACGACGGCCATTCTTCTTTGAAGTTAGAAACTACCTCCAGATACTCCTGGTCTCCCAGCATCTCTTCATGCCATGCACGGGCAAAAGCTGCCCTGGCTTCAGCATAAGCCACCCTGGATGTAGCCACCATATAACTCTCTCGCGTACAAGCCTTAACTAATTCACTACCCGGTTCCTCTACATATAACTTTAACAGGGCACTTGTATCGAAGTAACAAGTCATCGCCGGTCCTCGCTCACCATATCCGAAAGTTTCTTACCTTTGGCATTCTTTTTACGTACAGGTTTACCCTGCCCGGGCCTG
>CAYYWR010000399.1:0-1683 GCA_964474145.1 uncultured Syntrophomonadaceae bacterium | reverse complement strand
TTTGATGTGCTAGCACTACAGCGCACAGTAAAGGGTATAATCACCCTGGACAACAGTGATTCCCCTAATAAAGGCAAGGAATCTGCCGGGGTAATCCGGCAGTACTGGCATTGGGGGGGGGAATTATATCTACTTTGCTGACATAAACATAAGTAGCAGTGCTCTTATTTGGAAGGATAAGCCTGAGATGGCCCTCCGCAAGGTTAGACTCCATTCTTTTCATCAGGCATCATTTAATAGAAGCTTAATTTCTTCATCTGAAGATGCCTTAGCAATAGCTATTATAAAAGGCAGGTGGCCCCTTCTTGCTTCATCCATTAGGTATAAGTCTATGTCCTCCAGAAAATCAACAGCATAATCTTTTGCTTGTTCAACAATATCATCTACAGCCTCTTCGTAGCTATCCTGATTGGTCAATAAGTCTAAAGAAAGATAATGGACAGTATAGCTGCCGTCATCTTCTTTTATCACTTCGAAGTTTTTTTCAGATACTTTAAGATCAATTAATAGTTCCATTAGTTTTTCACCCACCAAAAAAGCCCTTTCTTTATCATAGCGGGTAAACAATGTAAGCTTGTTATTGTACACTGCATCGGAAAAATAGTCAGCCAGTTTTTTTCTTGCATCAGATACCCCGACACTTTTAAGCACGTTAATCGCCCCTTTTGAAATTATTTCTGTTGTACATTTTACACAACATGTACGTTTTGTGCAATAGTTATTTTTCGTGACCTCAGTAAAAAAGTAAAAAGCATTTAGTATTGTTGTTGAAAAGCTTGAAATTCTGTTATAAAATGTTTATTGTGTTTATTGTGCATGATTACCTTAAAGGGAGGTATCTTCTATTACCGAAAAAGCTTGGAGGAAAGTCCTGGTTAAGGCGGGTTTTAGGGTTACTGAAGGGAAAAGGCACGTTAAGGGTATCAAACCAGAACCACAGAATGGCACTGTAAAAAGGGTTCAGATCTGTCGAAAAGGGGATAAGCAGTTCAACAAAGGCTACCACAGTATGCTGCTCAAGCAAGCTGGTTTAACACAGCAGGAGTTTGACGAACTTTTAAGAGGATAAGAAGATAAAAATAGAAGTAGAGGGACAAGCACTCTACTTCTATTTTTATCAGAATACGCCTTGAGATCATTCCATTCTCGCTCAACAGCCCTTGCTCCTGTGGTCGGGTCAGGCTGCTGCCCAGCATGTACTTGTAAGGTGGCAAAGTTTAAGTTTCTTTTGTTCACTTTAAATCTCCCTCTCCTGTCTTATCAATATAACATTGCTGGTGGTGGCTTTCTTTTCTCAGGTCATCTAATGTATAGGATTCTAAGACACTATAAATGGCATCCCTTAATTCAGACCAGATTTTACGAGTTACACAATGGTCAAAACGCTGGCATTCTGCCGGTCCTGGCTCGCTGACACACTCTACGGGAAAAACAGGCCCTTCCAGCAGAGTAATTATATCTAATACCGTAATATCCCGACAATCACTTTTTAGCACATATCCTCCCTGATATCCCCGGATACTTTTTATATAGCCAGCTTGTTTTAGAGGTATTAACAGCTGTTCCAGGTAGCGTTCCGATATGCCTTGGCGCTTGGCAATACTGGATATAGCTACGGGCTTTTCAGTGCTGTTAAGGGAAATATCTAATAATGCCCTCAGTCCGTATCTTCCTTTAGTTGAT
>CAYYWR010000398.1:0-1684 GCA_964474145.1 uncultured Syntrophomonadaceae bacterium | reverse complement strand
ACAATATCGCTGGATGAAATAAATATTGTTAATTCAGTAATGTTAAATCAGTTTGAACAACACTTAATAAGTGAGAAATCTGAAAAATTAAATGAGTTTAAAGATGATTTGATGAGGCATGAAGAATTAATTAAACATCTTACCATTAATTATTCTTCTTCAAAACAGGAAAATATATTTGCATTTCGCCAGGAAGGTAAAGTATTTGTATTCGACAAATAGGACAAGTTTTTTTATTTAGCTCCAGTGGGTTAACATTGCAGGCTATGAGCTCATGTACCAGGAATGCTGTTTTTATATAACAAATTTGCAACAATGATCAGGAGGTTGCTTGTGAGAGTATTAGTGATAGGGGATGTGGTGGGAAGAACGGGACGCTACTGCTTGAGGGATCTATTAGAAAAGATAAAAGAGAATTACAATATTAACTTTGTTATAGCTAATGGGGAGAACTCAGCCGGAGGAACCGGAATTACCAGAAAAGTGGTTAACGATATCTTTTCTTATGGAGTAGATCTTATAACCACAGGAAATCATGTGTGGGACAACAAGGACGTTTTTAACTTTATTGATCACGAAAAAAGAATACTGAGGCCAGCAAATTATCCTCCTGAATCTCCCGGGAAAGGCTCAAGGGTCATAAAAGTGGGAGATAGCAGTTTAGGTGTAATTAATTTAATGGGAAGAGTGTTTATGCCTGCCCTGGATTGCCCTTTTCGTACAGTAGAAAAAGAAGTTGCCCGCTTGAAGGAAATTACCAGCAATATAATTATTGATTTTCATGCCGAGGCAACTTCTGAAAAAGTTGCTTTAGGGTGGTTTTTAGATGGTCAGGTCAGCGCTGTATTGGGTACACATACAAACAGCAGACGAAAAAATTTTACCCGGTTCAACTGCCTTTATCAGTGATGTGGGCATGACAGGCCCTGCGAATAGTGTTATTGGAGTAAAAAAAGAGCTGGTCATAGAAAGGCTTAAAAGCCAGCTGCCGGTAAGGTTTGAAGTATCCAAAGAACCTGAAAGCCAGTTTAATGCAGTAATAGTAGAAATAGATCCTGAAAATGGAAAAGCCCTTAGCATAGAACGTTTGACAGACTATCATGTTATTTGAATATTCTAACATAAATTTTTTACTAATGCAGGAATTATTTTGTCTATATAGAATACTATTGTAAGGAACAGACTTATCTTGAAATTCACTAAAATTAAGGAGGTTCATATTTAATGGAAGTATTAAAGGTTTCAGCAAAGTCCAATCCTAACTCAGTTGCCGGAGCTTTAGCAGGAGTTTTAAGAGAGCGGGGAGCTGCTGAAATTCAGGCTATTGGAGCAGGGGCTTTAAATCAAGCAGTTAAAGCAGTAGCTATCGCAAGAGGTTTTGTAGCACCCAGTGGAATTGATCTCATTTGTATACCGGCTTTTACCGATATTGATATTGATGGAGAGGAAAGAACAGCTATTAAGCTTATTATTGAACCCAGATAATTTGATAGAATGTAATAGAGATATAAGCAGGATATTAAAAAATATGCAAAACAAAAGAAAAGAACGCCCTACAAAATTTTTTGGCAGGGTGTTTTTTTTTAGTTATTTTAAAAATATCCTTTTCCTGATATGTTTATTATAGTAAAATATAATTACCCGAAAAGGAGGTGAAGACCTGAGTTGCTAAAATCTTATTGTA
>CAYYWR010000397.1:0-1699 GCA_964474145.1 uncultured Syntrophomonadaceae bacterium | reverse complement strand
TTTCTACAGCATCTTTAACTGCATCATCCCAGCTTGTAGAAGACTCACCTACTAACTCTATTACTTTAGCTAAAGGCATCATTCAAACCTCCTTTTTATAATATGGTTTTACAGTATGTTTTACAGTATGTTTTACAGTATGTTTTGCAGCATATTGTGGTTTTCCAAGCAGTATATACATTATATTGTGGCATTACAGACAGTTTAATGTGATTTATTTAGTATTTACCACAACTGGGGAACCAGCCAGTATATTAAAGATCCCGCAACTTTACCCAGGATTAAAGACATTAACATCAGGTATATCTCCTGCTGCAGCCCAAGCCTTTTTGAAAGAACAGGAAGAACATTCAGAACTTCCGTTAGAGCTGCAGCCAAAAGGCCTGTGAACACTCCCATGAAAAAGCCTGTCATAATCACCAGGATAACTGGCAAATTTAACTGCCAGTTTAAAAACACGACAATAGCACCTGAAACCGCACCCAAAATTATGGAAAATTCGTAATAGCTGCATTTGTCATAAGTTTCCGTAAATTGAGCCAGTCGGGGAACTATATCCAGTATAGTAAGAAAGGCTACTATTGCGGTCCCCACTACAATTCCTTCAGCCAGACCTGTAAGCATAAGCAATAATATTCTGCCCATATAATACATCCTTATTCCTGGTCTTTATTGTTTATCTGGCTTTCCCCATGCTTAAATTGCTTATTATGGTTTAGCTGTTTTTTAATCTTTTTTTGACTTGCCCTTAAATATTTGTTAACATTTTCTTCATATAAAAACATTTCCACCTCCAGGGGACTGGGCTCTCTGTTTATGCGTTTTTTAAACAGACGGTTGAAAAAAACAAACATGCCCAACCCTATGCCTATAGAATATGGTATTTGAATTGCCAGAGGGTTGCGGTTTTCTTCCCCCGTCAGGATTAGAAATATCTGCTGGTGCACAGAAGGCATATTTACATCAGCATGAAAATTCATAATAGCCATGGCAGAACCGATAAACAGGAGAAGACACACAAGGTAAATGAAAGCTAACCGGAAAGGATCATTGGAGGGGCTATTTTTTTTTGTTTTTATGATAGTGTCTGTTAGCCCCAGCACCTGTATATCTACTTCCGGGTAATATAATTTAATAAGCTTAATCAGGAAAAGAGAGGATAATATTTTCCTGTCTTCCCCCTCTTCTGTTAAGTCTATGCTTAAGGGAATATGGCTAATTTTTTCTTTAATATCTGAACCTGAATAGTCATCAATGCTGCCCTCCATGGTACCACTGCCCTCACCGGTACCGGCACTTTCACTGTCCCTTGTGCTGGCGCTGTTACTGATACTCTCAATTTCAGCCACCTTACCAACAATTAGAGTTTCCCCGGGAGAGATATTGACCTGGGAGTACATGCTAAGGTATATAGTCTGGTGGGACATATGCTGCTGACCCCCTCCCCCTGGATTTGCCATACCATTCGGGAGCGGCTGGGCTGATTATCCTCCATGGGACTGAATACAAAGTGCCAGGCCAGGATAAAGATAATTAACACCATTATTATCAGGCCTAAAAGTGCCAGATATTCCTTATTAGCTTTCAACATTTTTCTCACCTTGTTTTTAATATTGCTTCCAGTAGATAATAGTAGAAATTAACAGCTTAACAGTTATTCTTATTCTTAGTCTTGATCAGTATTAGTATGCTACAAGGA
>CAYYWR010000396.1:0-1705 GCA_964474145.1 uncultured Syntrophomonadaceae bacterium | reverse complement strand
AAGGTTTTTGCCAGTTTGCGGGAAAAATATTTAAAAACAAAGCTGGGCGAGATTATCCCTGTAGAGCTTGAAAATCCCTCTACAGGAAGAGACCTCCTGAAAAAGTTAAATATTCCGGAAGATGAGGTAAAGCTGTTTATTGTAAACAGCAGGTGGAGGGATATAGATGAAGAATTATCAGAGGGCGATAGAGTAGGGATATTTCCGCCTGTGGGAGGTGGCTAAGTGGACCTTATTTCTATAGCCAGGGTAAATGAAATCTCTCAAAGGAAAGGAATTCCTGTAAAGGAAGTAGAGCTTGAATCCCTGAGAGAAAACATAATTCCGGCACGTTACCTGAGAAATATCGGCATTTATGGAGTCCAGGGACAGATCAAACTTTTAGAATCAACGGTGGCTGTAGTAGGAAGCGGAGGGCTGGGAGGCTGGATTGTAGAAATCCTGGCCAGAACGGGTATAGGGAAACTCATAGTTATTGATGGGGATGCCTTCGAAGAAACTAACCTTAACAGACAGTTATTATTAACAGAAAAACAACTGGGATATCCTAAGGTAGAAGCTGCTAAAGAAAGGATAAAGGATATAAATTCAGCTGTAGAAGTTGAGACACACTACCTGGAAATAGATCTCTACCATAACCCTGTAGAAGCTATAATTAAAGGGGCAGATGTAGTTGTAGACGCCCTGGATGGCCTGGAAATCAGGCTTATCCTTCAGGAAGCAGCGGAAAAACTAAATATTCCCTGTGTCCACGGCGCTGCAGGTGGCACTTCTGTCCAGGTAACCACCATTTTCCCCGGAGACAAGAGCCTGGAAAAAATATATGGCCCTGCAGGCGACCTGGTAAACCAGGGCATTGAAGAAACCCTGGGCACGCCCTCCCCGGTACCGGCACTATGTGCCTCCTGGCAAGCCCAGGAGGTCACAAAATACTTGACCGGTAAAGGTGAACTGCTCAGGAATAAACTTTTGTTTATGGATGCCTCCTTTTTAGAAATAGAAATTATTGACCTGGGAAATAATACCCATAACTATTAATAACATAACTATTAATAACATAACTACTGAATAAAAGGCAAACATTCTGATAAAAGGTAATCATTCCGATGAAAAGTAAACATTCTGATAAAAGGCAAACATTCTGATAAAAGGCAAACATTGGGCCCGGTTAATGTAACTGGCATATGGAAAGTGAAAGAATAGTGGAAACAGTGGCTGAAAATTTAGAAGAAGTCCCCCAGGGGACTTTTTTTTATGTTTTTCATCAAGTTTTCTGGCATTCATGTTATAATAATAGGAAGTTCGGAGGTGTTTTGATACAGTGATTATATTTGGAGCAAGTGACAAGGATAAAACCCTGGGAGAATCAGGTTTATATAAGTGCCCCAACTGTAATAACCAGTGCCAGTTTAATGTTACAGAAACAGCAAAGAATTTTCACATATTTTTTATTACAGTAGCCAGGTTTGACAAGAAATATTATTTAACCTGCAGTATCTGCAACTATGGCTATGAGCTTGAAAAAGAAGAAATAAATGATTATATTGCTAAATAATAGCATTACCAGACAACGCTACCAGATAAAATTACCAGCCAACACTACCAGATAATGACATATAATAACAGATGGTAACAACAGATGATAAGCATATAATATTGCCAGATAATGACATATAATAACAGATGATAACAACAGATGATAAGC
>CAYYWR010000395.1:0-1707 GCA_964474145.1 uncultured Syntrophomonadaceae bacterium | reverse complement strand
GAAATACTCCGGATATTGAACACTATTCGTGGAAAGGACACCTACAACCTTTACGCCCCAATAATCTGCTATCTCCATGTTGAAACGATAATATTTTTCAAAAATGGGGTCTGTCCTCATAGCCGTCCCGTTGCCCGAGCCAAAGATATGCGTGGCATTTGTCTGGCGAAGGTGCTCCGGCCTGCCCCCTTCTTCCGGATTGTTTATCATAAATTCATTCCATTTTACATTCCAATCATGATTCGTAATAAAAATGCTTGTTGGTGGAGGGTAAGGAGCGGGTGTGCGGCCCGCCGACGGCCATTGCAACTCTGGGAGTTTAGCGACAAGGCCAAATTTTGGATCTTCGGAAATTTCTATAGTAAAGTCCATCTTCACGTTTCTGCTTAATGCTGTGCCGTCCCTGGCTTTCAGCTCTTTTATCCAGAGTGTGTATGTTTGGCCATGTTCATAATTAACAAGAGGATTGACTTCAACTTTGTTGCCGGCAAGGATGGGTTCAGTATTGTGCCTGAGTCCAGCTTCACCGGTAACATATATATTTTCTGTGGTAACTGTGCTTTCATCAGGTGCTTTGCTAAATTCTATGGTCCAGGTTTTATCCGGTGCAACATCTGGAGGGGTGCCCCATTTTTTCCATTGGGGTATGTAGTTAACCTCCACTCCCCTGTCAAGCATTTGCCGGATAAGTGCAATGGTGTCTGAACCTGAACTTATTTCCAGATAATTGCTTTGAATTTTAAGCTGTTGCAGGTTTGGCAGATTTGCCAGGGCGGTGATGTCGCTGACCTGATTATGTGATAAATTAAGCTCCTGCAGATTTGAAAGACCTGCCAGTGGACTTATATCACTGACATCGTTCCCATTGAAAATTATTCTTTCCAGGTTGACCAGGCTTGCCAGGGGACTGATGTCACTAACCTGGTTGTCATCGAAAAAAAGCCATTGCAGGTTATTCAGGTTTTGTAGGTTCTCCAAAGCACTGATGTCACTGATCTGATTCTGACTTAAATTAAGCTCCTCTATGTTAATTGCGTACTCCAGACCTGTTAAATCTATTATTCTCCTATTGTAGGCAGAAAGAATAATTATACCTTCCATATCTGCTTTTGTGATATCTCCTTCTGGTTTATCTATAGCCTCCCGGATAGCCTCCTCTAAACCGTTATCAGGGATGCTTACAATATAATCTTCATCATCACTGCTGACCACATTTAGCGTAAAGCTCTCAGTCTTCACTGCTGCCTGGGACAGTCTCGCAAAATTATCAAGTCGCTCCATGCGATTCTCAGCTAATATCATCTCGCTTTTAGGCGGAAGGGCGTAAGCAGTGATAGTGGCTGTTCCTGTTTTCTTACCCAGCAGTGTCATATGTCCCTGACTGAAATCGGCCACTTCCTCATCACTTGAGACGAATACCAGCCTCGGCGACGGCATTGATTCATCTTCATAGCTTAGCTCCGGAAGAATATTCATGGTTCTGCCCTGCAGCAGGGATACGCTGCCTGAAATATGTTGGCTGTCGGTTATTAATTCGAAAGCGCTAATGTTATTGATAATATCTATTTCATGTTTTCTGGCATAGCGTTCACAACTAATACGGATACCCATACTGCCGGCATGGATACTTAATTGCACCGCTTCTGTGACTGAGCCATCGTCATTAACAGTAGTTTCAAGCATATCCTGATTTATTTTTGCATGAAA
>CAYYWR010000394.1:0-1729 GCA_964474145.1 uncultured Syntrophomonadaceae bacterium | reverse complement strand
GGTCCTCCAACCTGAACAGCTTTAAACTTTCCATCATCTATAATTCCTCCAGCTACATCATATACTACTTCCTGGATGGTGATTCCCATGGGAACTTCCGCCAGCCCGGTACGGTTTATAGATCCTGTTAAGGCAAACACCTTGGTGCCTTTGCTGCCCTCGGTTCCTATGCTAGCAAAATAATCTGCTCCCCTCAGAAAGACTACTGGCACATTAGCAAAAGTTTCTACGTTATTCAAACAGGTAGGCTTGTCAAACAAACCTTTATTTGCTGGGAAGGGAGGCCTGGGCCTGGGCATTCCCCTTTTGCCTTCAATGGACATGAGGAGAGCTGTTTCTTCACCACAGACAAATGCTCCGGCTCCTTCTTTAACCTTGAGGTCGAAATTAAAATCTGTTCCCATTATGTTATCGCCAAGATAGTTTTTGTCTTTAGCCTGCTGGATAGCCAGTCGCAGCCTTTTTACCGCCAGGGGATACTCTGCACGACAATATATATAACCTTCGTCAGCACCCACAGCATAACCGGCTACAGCCATGCCTTCCAATACTGAGTGGGGGTCACCCTCCAGAATGCTCCTGTCCATAAAAGCTCCCGGGTCCCCTTCGTCAGCGTTACAGACTATATATTTTTTATCGCCTTCAGCACCCATGGTGAATTGCCATTTGAGTCCTGCCGGGAAACCTCCGCCACCGCGACCCCGCAGGCCAGAATTTTTAACCTCTTCTACTACTTCTTCAGGCTTCATTTCCGTAATAACTTTTTTCAAAGCCTTGTAGCCATCCCGTTCTATATACTCTTCAATAACCTCTGGATTAATAAAACCACAGTTTCTAAGGCATAGCCTGTTTTGTTTTTGGTAGAATGGAAGATCGGTAAAGAAAGCAGGAATGTCGTCATATTCAGAAGGAAGCTCACCTTCACCTATTTTACCCAGGGCAAAATCCCTGCTCACTTTATCATTTAAAAGATTGTCGGTGATTACTTCCCCAACCTTATCTGGAGTAACCTTTCCGTAGCAAATTCGAGGCCAGCCCGGTTTTATAATATCTACCAGAACCTCGTTTTCACAGGCTCCGATACATCCTGTTTGGGCAAGTTCTGCATCTATATTATTATCAGCCAGGGTTTTTTCAATTGCCTGATAAACATCTTTACCCCCGGCAGCAATTCCGCATGTACCCAGTCCTACAATAATCTTGGGCTTAGCTGTCATTTCCGTCCCCCCTCTCGTACTCTTTTAAAATGTCTGGTACTCTGTCGGCTGTTAATCTTCCGTAAGTAACGTCGTCAATCATAATAACTGGAGCGAGACCGCAGCAACCTACACACGCCACACTTTCATAAGTAAATTGCAGGTCGTCAGTGGTATCTCCAACTTCAACCTGTAATTCCTGCTCCAGGGAAGTTGCAATTTTGGCAACGCCCCGCACGTGACAGGCTGTCCCCTGGCATACCCGAATTATATGCTCACCCCTGGGCTTCAGGTGAAACTGGGAATAAAAAGTAGCCACCCCGTAAATCCGGCTAACAGGTGTGCGCAACTTACTGGCAAGGTATTCCAGGCCAGTCCGCGGCAGGTATCCAAATTCATGCTGTACTTCCTGTAACATTGGAATTAATGCTCCCTTTTGGTCCTTCCAGTCATCATAGATTTTATCCACTGCTGCATAATTGAAATCGTTTTCCATGCTTTTACCTCCTTCTTTAAATATTTTGAATAGATAA
>CAYYWR010000393.1:0-1730 GCA_964474145.1 uncultured Syntrophomonadaceae bacterium | reverse complement strand
AGTAATCCTATTCCAATCACATAAATCAATATCCATATACTTATCACCACCTTTCTGCAAAATAAAAAATCCCCTTTAAAAGGGGATATGCACCATTAACAAAAAATAAAATAATTTTTAAAACATTACTTTATAATAAAAAATGGCTACCATCCCCTTGTTGAGTTTTAGCACTGTAAAGCTAGGTTACTTACCCCAGCTAGATTAGACTGGCCTTAATCCGACCAAGCCTGCTAACCCATTGGTGTCTCTCGACATTTTTGGGCACCAGCAAATCACTTTACAGTAGCCTCACCTAACAGGAATTACTATTATTTTACGCAAGTAATTATAACATAGTGCAAAGATGTATGTCAAAAAATATTAAGTTTTTTCTCAATCAAGTATTGTTTTAAGCTTTATAAGCCTCATCATATCTGTATTACTTAGAATACCGGTAAGCCTGTTATCTTCGACAACCAACACTCTACCTGCACCTTCCGATGCCATTTTAAGCATGGCCTCTACAGCCTCCTGGTCTGGACTCATTATAATGCAGTCCTGGATGGGAGTCATGACTTCTGACACTTTAGTAGTTTCCCAGTTGGGCTTCGGAACATCTTTTACCTGGTTTAGAGTTACCAGACCTTGCAAAGAAGAATTATATGCAACGGGAAAAGCACCAAACTTATACTTATAGAATTTTTCAACCAGCTTACTAATATTAAGGTCAGGATCTATCTGCTTGACATCTCTGCTCATCACTTCAGCTACTTTTATCCCAGAAAGTGATTCTTTTAAGGCTACCTGGCTGTAACTGGTCTGTCCAGCCTGATAAAGAAGCCACCCTAAAATAATATACCATAATCCCCAAATGGTGCCCAGGGAAAATAAAATAATAAAGCCCATGGCCATGGCAAAAAAAGCAAAGAAGCTTCCTGCTGATACGGCTACTCTGGTAGCAAAAAGCAAGTTATCTTTCCATAACCACAATAAAGCCCTTAAAACTCTACCACCATCCAAAGGAAATGCAGGGATTAAGTTTATAGTGCCAATAATAAAGTTAACCCTGGTCAAGAACCAGACACCTTCCGTAACAGGGCGCCCGGCAGGTAAAACTAAGAATAAAAAGCCGAAAATTGCAGCCAGTATTATACTGAATAGCGGGCCCATAATAGCTATCTTTAATTCTGAAGCGGGAAATTCAGGTTCTTTTTTCATCTGAGCTACCCCGCCAAAAATAAATAAAGTAATTTTTGAAATGGGAATATCTTCTTTCATTGCTGTTAAAGAATGAGCCAATTCATGGATCAGTACTGAGATAAAAACAAGTATGGTTACACTTATCCCTAAAATCCAGTATATTACTACATCAGTTTCTGGTAAGACTTGAGGAAAATAATGCTGGGAAAGGGTAAAGCTAAAGAGTAAAAATACCAAAAACCAGCTTATATCCAGCTCTACATCAATGCCAAATATATTAAAAATTTTTATGGCATTCCTAAACAAGCTTCTCCCCCCTTATATAAAATAAATCAATCTTATTATGCTTCTTGTTATTAGGATTTTACATTAAAACTAATAACATTTAAACAGTGATTATAAAAATATACAAAAATGACCACTTTTCGTGGCCCGTACAAAGTCTTCAAAGTGTTCTTTTAAAGCGAATGGTGCCGGAGACCAGAATCGAACTGGTACGGACATATTATGTCCGAGGGATTTTAAGTCCCTTGCGTCTGCCATTTCCG
>CAYYWR010000392.1:0-1735 GCA_964474145.1 uncultured Syntrophomonadaceae bacterium | reverse complement strand
CTCATTCTTTCATACTCTCTGAACTCCGGGAGAACATCCCAGGAGCAGCTGGTAAAAAGCTCGGGCAGTTCCTGTTCAAGCAAGTCTTTCACTATTTCTTCATGACAGGGGTTGCGGTAGGAGTGGAGAAAACAGATTGCTACCGACTCCACCTGCTTTTCTTTAAGTTTCTGCATAACTTTTTTTAATTGGCTAATCTGGAGGCTTTCTTTTACTTCGCCGTTATACAATATCCTTTCTGGTATTTCAAAGCGAAGCTCCCTGGGCACAACGGGGTCCGGTTTTCTCATAAAAAAATCATAAAGGGAAGGCCTGGTCTGCCTTCCTATTTCCAGAACGTCCCTGAACCCCCGGGTGGTTATAAGGGCAGTCCTGGCCCCCTTTAGCTCCAGCAAAGCGTTTGTGGCCACAGTTGTCCCGTGAAGAAGATAAGAAACAGAGCCCGGGGATATATTCCACTGGCCCATAATTTTGGTTATACCCTCCATAACAGCCAGGGAGGGGTTCCGGGGGCTGGAGGGAACTTTAGCTACCCCTGTCCTCCCCTCTTCCTCTTCTATAAGGGCTATGTCTGTAAAGGTTCCCCCTGTATCTACGGCAATACGGTATGACGACATATAAGTACCTCCAAATAGGGTTCTATTGTGCTTTTTGAGCTGTATTATGTTTTATTTTATTCTGCGGTTATTTCTATAAATAACCCAGCATTTTGTGTACCTGGGGGATGACTCTGACTTCAGGCAGAATTTCTAAAGCCATCCCTTGCAGGTCAAATATCCTTCCCGGTGAAACTGCTGTGCCTCTATTACTACCTCCATTACTACTTCTATCACTTTCTTTATCACTATCTCTAACACTATCACTATCTTTATCTCTATCACTTACAGGGGTGACTGGCTGCAGTATAACCGGGACTGAGGGAGAAACGTCTTTAATAGCCAGCAAATACTCTTTTAATTCTTCCTCCTGAGTCAGGGGAGTAATGATTATTTTAACAAAACATATTTTTTCCAGGGATTTCTGTAAAAAGCTGTGGTGGGTCTCCAGGTAACTTTTACCCTCCAGAGAACTGGGAAGTTTAAAGTCTATAGCTAATATATCCAGCAAGGGTAATATTTCCTCCAGCTCCACAACCAGGGTGCCGTTAGTCTCCAGGAATATTTTAATAGCTGTCTCTTTTTTTAATGCCGGCAGGAATTCCTTAAGGAAATTCACCTGGAGAAGGGGCTCCCCTCCTGTTAAACTCAGGGAATGATGAATATGTAATGAAAAACTGTGCAGGATGCTTATCAAGTCACTGACTTTCAGGGGATTTTGCCGGTAATAAAATTCACCGGTTCCCAGCCCTTTTTCTATACGGCAAAAGGCTGGCGCCTCCTCCATCCTGGTATCGCAGTAAAAGCAATTCAAGTTGCAGTTAAAAAAACGCAGGAAAACCTGACGGCATCCCACAAACAACCCCTCCCCCTGAATTGAAGAAAAAATCTCTGTAACATCTACGCCCATTTACAGTACACCCCTTACCTTGGCCCGGGATCTCTTTATGTCATCCATTTCCTGGACATATGCTTTCATTACGGCATGCCCCAGGGGGCCCGGGTCAATCCCTAAATCCTCCAGGCCTGCAGCAGGCACAGGAGTGTTTTGGCTGTCAATGTTAATCCCCACATGAATCAAGCAAGATACAGGAGAAAGGGTAGCTATGGAAACGCTGAGCTTTTTTTGTGCTGTATAA
>CAYYWR010000391.1:0-1738 GCA_964474145.1 uncultured Syntrophomonadaceae bacterium | reverse complement strand
TCAGGCTTACAGTAACACAGCAAGCCGGTAACAGCAGTGAGCAGTGCTAACATTTTTGCTCTTTTCTTATCCCTGTCACCATGTATATTATCCATTCCCCCAGATTTGTGGCATGATCAGCTATCCTCTCCAGGTTGCGGGCCACCAGGAGAAGATAAGTGGCCTGGGTAATATTTTTGGGGTCTTCCATCATGAGAACCAGAAGTTCCCGAAATATCTGCCGGTACAGGTAGTCTACCTGGTTGTCCAGCTCTATGACTTCCAGGGCCTTATCAGCATCCCTGTGGATAAAAGCCTGTAAACTTTCCCCCACCATTTGCTGGGCCAGCTGGGCCATACGGGGCACATCAACCAGAGGCTTAATCAGCACCTGTCCTTCCAGGTCTTTTGTAACCCTGGCAATTCCCGTGGACAGGTCCGCCATCCTTTCCAGATCGGTAATGATTTTAAGGGCTGTCCCGATAGTCCTTAAATCCCGGGCCATAGGCTGCTGGCGGGCTATCATGGTGAGGCACTTGTTTTCAATCTTCAGTTCCCGGCAGTCTATAAAGTCGTCGCTGTCAATAACCTCCTGGGCCAGGTTAATGTCCATTTCCGAAAGGGATTTTACCCCCTTATAAATGGCCTGCTCCACCAGCCCTCCCAGTTTCAATATATCCTTTTGCAGCTCTTCCAGTTCCATATGAAAAGATTTTCTCCCCATTATAGCACTCCCCATTTTTTATTTTTAACCAAACCTGCCGGTGATGTAATCCTCTGTCTTTTCTTCCCTGGGGTTGGTGAAAATATCATCTGTAGCCCCACACTCCACTATCTCCCCATGGAGAAAGAAGGCGGTATAATCAGAAACCCGGGCCGCCTGAGACAGATTATGGGTAACGATTACAATGGTATAATCCTTTTTCAAGTCTTGCACCAGCTCCTCTATCCTCAAAGTAGCAATAGGGTCCAGAGCAGAAGTGGGCTCATCCATCAAGATAATGTCTGGCTGCACCGCCAGGACCCTGGCAATACACAGGCGCTGCTGCTGGCCTCCCGACAATCCCAGGGCAGGTTTAAACAGTCTGTCCTTTACTTCCTCCCAAAGGGCTGCCTGCTTCAAGCTCTCTTCTACAATCTGCATTAATTTCTTCCTGTCCTTTAACCCGTGAACCCGGGGACCATATGCTATATTGTCAAAAATAGACTTGGGGAAAGGATTGGGGTTCTGGAAAACCATCCCTACATTTTTCCGCAGATTTACTACGTCCAGTCCGTTGGAATATATATCTTTCCCGTCTATATATACTTTACCCTCCACCCGGGTATCATCTATCAAGTCGTTCATACGATTTAGCAGTCGCAAAAATGTCGATTTCCCGCAACCGGAAGGACCTATAAGAGCAGTAATGTTATGGGCATGCAGCTTCAAATTGCCAATATCTAAGGCCTTAACCTTCCCGTAGTAAAACCTTAAATCCTTTATATATATTTTGTCTTTTTGTTTTCCAGACTTGCTCACGTGATAACCCCGCTTTCTAACACCTGTATTTATCCAAAGTTACAGTCCCATTATAGCAAACCTGAGGAATGATGACTGTAAACCTGCTATAAAATAAGTGTAAAGGTTTTGTAAAGGAAATCTCCCCTTTTCAGTTAAGGTCCGGAAGGTGTCCTTTTGGGCAGGGTAAAATAAAAACTGCTTCCCCGGGAAGGCATGCTTTCTACCCATATACTGCCGTGGTGGGCTTCAATAATA
>CAYYWR010000390.1:0-1743 GCA_964474145.1 uncultured Syntrophomonadaceae bacterium | reverse complement strand
GGTTTTTCAAGATTACGATTTGGAACAACTTGACATCTATTGGGAAATGGCTAAAAATAAGGGTTTGTAGGTAAAAAAAATGATAGGCAGGCAGGAGTTTTAAAAACTTTAGCGAATAGTTGAATAATGTACTGTTTACTAGTTTTATAATTATAGTTTTAGGAGGGATTATGTGAATAAGTCGGAATTAATAAGTGTGGTAGCCGAAAAGTCAGGTATGACAAAAAAAGACACAGAAAAGGTTGTTAATGCAGTTTTTGAAGGTATTACGGAATCCCTGAACAAGGGTGAAAAAGTGCAGTTAATCGGTTTTGGAACTTTTGACTTGAGAACGCGTAAGGAACGGGAGGGCAGAAACCCGGCCACTGGTGACGTGATCAAGATACCTGAAGCTACTGTTCCTGTTTTTAAAGCAGGAAAGGCACTGAAAGAAAGTGTCAAGTAAATCAATAATTAAAAATAAAAAAAATAATGAAATTAATTAGGCTCCTCAAGGAGCCTGATTTTTTTGTTATGGAAACCAGGCATTATAAATATATCGATTTTGATAATACTAAATACTAAAGAAAAGGAGGTGCAAAATATTGAATAATAAAATTATGCTAATTGCTATTGCTCTTCTTGTTGTAGTCCTGGCTATAGCCGGAGTGAGCAGATTAATGGGACCAGATGCGGAAGAGAAACCTTCCCCTTTGCAAAAAGGAGATGCCCCGGAAATTCCTGAAGAGATAAGGGAAGGGGAAAACCAGGAGCCTGCTTTAAGAGTTTTTATAAGTGAAGAAGGGGAAATTG
Organism: uncultured Syntrophomonadaceae bacterium; assembly: GCA_964474145.1. Taxonomy (GTDB): domain Bacteria; phylum Bacillota; class Dethiobacteria; order SKNC01; family SKNC01; genus PWHX01. The sequence continues at coordinate 951 of CAYYWR010000390.1, read as the reverse complement.
AAGAAATGTCCTTTGAAGAGTATATTAAGGGTGTAGTAGCGGGGGAAATGGAACCTGATTGGCATGAGGAAGCTCTGGCAGCCCAGGCCATAATCGCCAGAAGCTTTACCTTGCAGAAAATTGACCAGGATGGAGGAGTTCCTGAAAGAGATGCCCATGCTTCCACAGATATAGAAGAGTTTCAGGCTTATGACGCAGACTCCATAACGGAGGAGGTAACTCAGGCTGTAGATAAAACCCGGGGTAAGGTGGTCCTTCATCAGGGCAATTTTATCCGGGGATGGTTCCATGCTTTTGCAGGACCCAGGACAGCTTTAGCCAATGAAGGGCTGGGCTTTGAGGACCCCAATCCTCAATATATTCACATAGTGGAAAGCCCCGGCACAGATATTATACCCCGGGAAGAAGGGGAGTGGGAAAAATCTTTCCAAAAAGAAGAAATAAGAAAAGCAATTCAGGAGCATACTGGTGAAGACCCGGGAGAAATAAATGACTTTGAAATAGCCAGCAGGGGCCCCTCGGGACGGGTAACAGTATTCAGGGCAAACGGCAACCAGATAGAGGCTCCGGAACTGAGAATTGCCCTGGGCAGTGAGGAGATGAGGTCTACCTTCGTAGAAAATATAGAGGTTGGAGATAAGGATGTAACTTTTCGCGGAACCGGGTTTGGCCATGGTGTGGGAATGTGCCAGTGGGGAGCCCGGGCCCAGGCAGAGGAAGGTCTTTCTGCAGAAGAAATAGTAGACTTTTTTTACAATGATGTAGAAATAGCACAGCTCTGGGATTAAATGCAACCAGAAAACCCGGCAAGGACTAAGCAGAATCGTATTTTCTTTGGCCCTTGGCTGCGCTCTTTTATAATTATGGTTAAAAGGGCTCAGCTCTTTTTTTTATTACTTTTCAGCTGCTGATTAGCTGCTGAAAAGGACTCTGTCTCTCTGCCCCTCCAGG
>CAYYWR010000389.1:0-1746 GCA_964474145.1 uncultured Syntrophomonadaceae bacterium | reverse complement strand
AGTAACTTTTTCTCCCCTTCCTGCCTGTTGTGAAGCAGGGTGTAACTGGCAGAAAAGACTGGAGTTGTATTTGGAAACCCGTTCATATAAAGTCTCCCAGTATGAAAAATACTTTTCATCACAAAAAGCCGCACGTCCCTTGCTGACCTTACCGTAGTGATTGCCAGGAACAATTATTAAACCAGTTCCACCACGGGCACGTTCTTGATAGAATTTATATAACCGCTCATCCATAGAACCATCTTCCTGTGCATAGTAGAGACACATAGATGGAAAACAGAATCTATTCTTAATCCTGACACCAGCAATCCGCAAAGGTGAAAAAATCTTTAACTTATTATTCATCATTAACCCTCCATTTTATTGCGATGATTATTATGGCCATACTCCAGATAAATGTTTGTACCTTTGCCTCTATACTGTTTTTTTAGAAACATGCTTCATCGATCTTCCTTCAATGCTGCCAAATCCCCATTTTTTAAGTACCAAAATAGTAAATACCATTAGCAGTGCAACCAGTGAAATATACATGAAAGCAAAGCGCATTCCTATAATATCTGCCAGAAAACCAGCCAGTGGTGATGCTACTGCACCACCAACAAATGAAAGCCCAAAGATCAAGCCAAAGGAACTACCTTCTTTTCCAGCATATGAGAGCTCTGATGTAAGAGCATTCTTGGCAGGAGAAGTAATGTGTTGAACAAAACCAAGAAAAATTAGCACAATTATTAGCAAGAATTCAGGCAGTTCAACAAGGGCAACTACTAACAAGAATACGGTAATTATTACTCCTGTAACTGCAATTAAGTATACCCTGTCAACTCTATCAGCCAGTTCTCCCCCCACCAGAAGACCAATTATACCTCCAACATAAAGTAGGGCCGAGAGCATTCCTGCAGCTGCAACTCCTGAGCCATAAACAGTATATAGGAAAGTGGGTAAGAATGAAGAAAGAGAGCGTTTAAACATACCCTGAAAGGCAACTGCAAGGCCCAGTACCAGCAGTGGGAAAAAGAGGTTAATTGAGGCATCAACTGGCGATATTCCTCCACTCTCCTTTTCTTTCTCCTCTTTCCTGTCTTCTTTCTTCCCTTCTCCTATTTCAGAAGAAGCTTCAGTTATGAAGAAGGAGGTTTTGTGCAATAAAAATACAATGATTATTCCTGGCAGGCTCAGCAAAAGAAATGTACTTCTCCAGCCCAGTAAGGAGCTGATAGCTGCAATAACCACCAAACCAATAATTGTTCCGAGGTTACCACCCAGGGCATGTAAGGCCATCTTTCTTCCAACCATATTACTGCTTTTAAATTTTGCCACCAGAGAATAGCTGGAAGGATGAATTGCTACACTCCCCAGAGCCTGTATAAACTGAAAGAACAGCAGCATAATAAACATTGAAGAAGAAGCAAGCCCCAGAAAGGAAAGGCTCATAATTAGACAGCTAAATACCAGTAAAATTCTTGCTCCCCATCTGTCTGATAAATATCCGGCAAGGGGTTGTAGAATACCAAAAAAACCTCGCAATGATACCAAAAACCCCAGCTGAATATAAGTCAAGCCAAGCTCATTTCTTAACATAGTAAAGGTTACCGGAATGGCAACTGTATAAAAATGTTCTAGCCCATGGACAACTGCCATAAGTAATAAGGGATAGGGAATACTCTTCAATAGCCTCAGTTTTTCCTTGATTTTTTACACCTCGTAAAAATAATTAAAAACCATTATTGCTCAAGAAGGTAGTTTATC
>CAYYWR010000388.1:0-1747 GCA_964474145.1 uncultured Syntrophomonadaceae bacterium | reverse complement strand
GGCATTCGCATATCAGTCCTCTTCCGCCTCAGCGAATACTTCGGTATACTGTAATTTAACTAGACGTAAATGCTTCCAGGTCGAACGGCAAAACCGGCCCGGCCTTCTAGATAATGTAATAGAACACAATAGAAGGTAGCAGGAGAAGACAGCCTCTGATATTGCAGCTAAAAAAGAAGGTCCTATCCAAAGTATAGACTTTGGATAGGACCTTCTGATTCTTTTGATAAAGCTTTTGATAAAGCTATCCTCAAAGCTTGCCTCGCCCCGCCATTAATCCACAAAAGCTGGACGTTCTTCTATGATGCGGTTCTCTTCATCAAATATAATAATAGTTACTGTATCTCCGGGGTTAAGGCCGGAGATATCCCTGTCCCCTTCAAAAAATCTATCCAAGCCTACAGAAGTGCAAGATAATGCTCGGTCGGAATAAAACTAAATGCGCCTGCAGTGATGCATATACATATACACCCTACAATATCATTTTTTGGGCAATAAATCTGGAGTTATAGATACCGGAAATATACTGGAAATAATTTAAATGGATATAAGATATATTTCACTATACAAGATGTATTTCACTACTGAAAAATAAACTAATCCACGCTAAAGTAAAACCTCACCGGCCTTTCAAGGAGGTTGTCCCCGGTATCCTTCAGCGTCCCTTCTACCCTGAGCTGGTAGTCTCCAGGGGAGAGGGGTGATGCCGGAGTTACAGCAGCAGTCCTGCCCTGGTCTTCCAGATGGATTTCTATTTCCCGGGGCTGGTTCTCATCGTCTAATACCTGGAAGTGCTCCTTTAAGTCCTGGCCCTCCTGTACAGGGCTGTTGAAGGTGACCCGCCAGGTCTTGTCAGGTTCTACAGTTTCTTCTGCTGCCCAGGCCTGGGCTACCCTTACCAGGCTGGTGCCCATGATGCTGTTATCACTTTCCAGTACGGCTGTTATAACAGCTCTGCCGGGACTCAAGGGGGTTACCCGCCCCTCCTGGTCTACCCGGGCTATGGAAGGGTTATCCGAGACCCAGGATACCTCCCGGTCACTGGCAGCGGCGGGGCTGATTACTTCTTTCAGGTAGCCCGAGGAGCCTTCTTCTACCAGACGCAGTACCTGGGGGACTATATCTACATGGGTTGCCGGGTTCAGACGGTCCAGGACGGTGACCCGGCAGTAGGCCCTTCTCAAGCCTTTTTGGGTAGTAACGGTTATGGTGGCAGTTCCCTTTTCCCGGGGGGTCAGAACTCCCGTTTGGTCAACGGTGACTACTGAGGGGTTGCTGCTGCCCCAGGTAACTTCTTTGTTGGTAGCTGTTTCGGGTATTATCCCGGCGTTTAGTTTTTGGGTCCTGCTTTCCTGGTCGGCTACCAGGGTGACCAGTATCTGATCCAGGACTACGGCGTTGGGGACTACCGAGGGTTCACCAAAGACATAGACCGTACAGGAATCAGATTCTTCGGGGTTGTCCCGGGCATAGGCGGTTATGGTGGTCTCCCCGGGACCGGTGGGGGTGACGATGCCGGTTTCGTCTACCAGGGCTACCCGGGGGTCTTCTGTTACCCAGTATATGTTTTTGTTGTGGGCATCTTCCGGGAATATCTTTCCGGTAAGCTGCTGGGGTGTGCCACTGCCGTCGGCATAGACCATGAGGCGCAGTTCTGGCTGCTGTATTCAGATATTGGTGACGGGGATGGTGTCGGGTTCTTTTTCTAATTCTACCTTGATGGAAGCGGCCCGGTCCCCAAAGAAGG
>CAYYWR010000387.1:0-1756 GCA_964474145.1 uncultured Syntrophomonadaceae bacterium | reverse complement strand
TTTGGCAGGGTTTCTTTAGCATTCCTGAAGCTACCAATGAAATAGTTGTTTGGAATTTAAGGCTTCCCAGGATATTGATGGGGACTATTGCCGGAGTAGGGCTGGCGGTGGCAGGTGCTGCCATGCAGGGCATATTAAAAAATCCCCTGGCCAGCCCTTTCACCATTGGGATTTCTGCCGGCGCAGGGTTTGGAGCGGCTGTTGCTATTTTATTGGGAGCGGGTGTAGCTACAGGTAAATATTTAATTATTGGTAATGCTTTTATCTTTTCTTTAATTCCTACCTTTGTAATTTTATTGTTGACCAAGTATCGGAGAGCAACTCCGGAAACAATGATTTTGGCGGGGATTGCCATTATGTACGTCTTTTCTGCAATGACTACACTGCTGATGTACTTCAGCGAATCAGATGCGGTGAGAGAAGCCTATTTTTGGACCGTGGGTTCTCTGGGAAGGGCCAAGTGGGAATATATTCTTCCTTCCGTTATCATAGTGGCGGCTTGCTTAATCCCTATATTATGGAAATCCTGGGACTTGAACGTGATGAGTGGTGGAGATGAAAGTGCAAAGAGTCTGGGTATTAATGTAGAGAAAAACAGGCTGTTAGTCATGGTTTTTGCTTCCTTGATGACTGCCGGTGTTATTTCCTTTACGGGTACCATAGGTTTTATAGGGCTGGTTGCACCCCATATATGCAGAATAGCTGTAGGTGGAGACAACAAATTTTTACTCCCGGCTTCGGGTTTATTAGGAGCGGTAATTTTGCTGGTGGCGGACACCCTTGCCCGAACAGTTATGGCCCCTGTAGTTTTACCGGTAGGAGTAGTCACCGCATTTATGGGAGGACCGTTATTTCTTTATTTAATAATGAGGAGGAGGAGAGAGTTTTGGTAGGATGCAGCTTGTCGGCAAAGATAAAAGTTCAGGATGTAGAATTTTGTTATGCAAAGGAGCCGGTTATAAAAGATATTTGTTTAAATATTGAAGATTCGGAAGTGCTCAGCATTATTGGTCCCAACGGGGCAGGGAAATCTACACTTTTACGGTGCATAGATAAAATTTTATCTCCCCAAAAGGGAACCATCTTGTTGGATGAACAGGATATTAAAAAAATGGACAGGATGGATATTGCTAAAAAACTAGGGTACATTCCACAGAAGGCTTCACAAATCTTTCCAGCCACAGTATTTGATGTGGTGTTGTTGGGTCGGCGTCCCCACGTTACCTGGAAAAGCAATGAGAAGGATATAGATATAGTGTTGGGGGTAATGGAATTGCTTAACATAGAGGACCTTGCCATGCGGGATGTTAATGGCCTGAGCGGTGGACAGCAGCAGAATGTTTTTTTTGCTAAAGCCCTGGCCCAGGAACCCGAGGTCCTTCTGCTGGATGAACCCACTTCTAACCTGGACATTAAGCACCAGTTGGAAGTCATGACTATTACTAGAAACGTGGTCAAAGAAAAAAATATATCGGCGGTAATATCAATTCATGATTTGAATTTGGCCGCCCGTTATTCAGACAAGGTGATTATGATGAAAGAAGGTATGATTTATGCTGTGGGGGAACCCCTTACCGTTCTCACACCAGAAAATATAAAAGCCGTGTATGACGTAGAAGTTATAGTAATTCAAGAATCTAACATTCCTTGTATTATTCCTATAGCTCCCATGGACAATGGAAAGAAGAAAACGGATATATATCCGTTAAAAAATGCAAGCGAAAAACTTTAAGCGACAAAAGGAGGTAAAATTATG
>CAYYWR010000386.1:0-1762 GCA_964474145.1 uncultured Syntrophomonadaceae bacterium | reverse complement strand
CTCTGCAGCTCTCTCCTGCATAATACTGAGCCCATACTGCTCAGTATCATTTTTATTAAGTGCAGAGGGATCAAACCCTTTTCCGTCATCCTTCACTGTCACGAATAATTCACTCTCCGAAGCTGTAAGAGTTAGATGTACATTTTGAGCATAAGAGTGTTTACGGATATTGTTCAGGGCCTCTTTGATAATATACATTAAGTTAATTTTAAAATTAGGACTTAATGACTTCCATATATTGTCCGGGCAAATATCCAGGCTAACACCAATTCCTGAGTTTTTCTCAAAGCGCTCCACATCCCGGGATAGCTCCTCCCTGAAATCCCTCTCCACCGCCGCAGAAAGCCTGGTATTTTGAATATATTTACGGATTCCCTCGTATGCTGATTGGCTTATTTCAATCAACTCCAACAGTTTCCCAGATGCTATCTCTACATTGGCCTTACATAGTTCGTTTTTAATTCCCTGTGCCTGCACATTGATAAAACCCAGTACCTGTCCCAAATCATCGTGCAGGTTTTTAGCCAGACTCTCCCTCTCACTGGACACGGCGAGCTGCCTGCTCTGCTCCAATATTCTAAATTGAGCATTTTTAATCTCTGTAACATCACGGATTAAAATGACACTTCCTGCCTGAGTGTTATGTTTATTATATATAGGAAGCAACTGCACCTCGTAATAACATTCCCCGCCTGGAGAAATCACCTTATACTCTCTGCAGCTCCCCTGCCACAGGTTATCTGAGACGTCCCCAAAAAACGTCATGGCTTCTTCTAAGGGCAAACCTGTGATTTTAATTTCATTTTTTTCCAGTAGCTGCCTTGCCGGCCTATTAGCATCAACTACAATACCCCCATTGTCAATAACTATCATTCCAATGTTCATGTTATCCACTGCTACATCCCGCGCAACAGGAACAATGGCAAACAACTGGTACTTGAAAAGACCCACAGCAGCAACAATACCTGATATTCCTAAAAACACCGGTGTAATGTCAAAGCCTTTAACCGGACTCAGGGAAAAAACATACAGGACACTCGGAATAACGCTTATTACTGGGCTTACGAGAAGCGCTAGCGCTTGCATGCGGTAAATTGACCTGTGGATGAAAACCGCCCTTGCAATAATTATAATAGAAATTAATACGATTGAGTACCCATAAATCGGGTGTATCCAGTAAAGCGGTCCATATGATTTATCTATTACGGGAAAGCTTCCTGTATGATCAAGGGTAAAACCATGCCTTATAAGACCATGGTACTGGTCTGTCCAAACGAGAATTACAATAATGACCGGAATAATTAAAAGAGGAAGTATTCGAGCCGGACGGGTCCATTCTTTTATCCCAGTAAACTGCAGGATCATGTAGAGCCAGAATATATTCATGGTGGTATAGGAAAAATATTGCATGTTGGCCCAAAAAAGCTTTGTGGGAAGATCCGTCCCGGCCATTTCAAGACCGTGGCTAATAGTCCAGAAGGCAAAATTAAGCATACACCAACCAAAGGCTTTTGCACCCGTTGCTTTTCTGTAACGAAAAGCATAAAAGGCTAAAAAAAGCAGTATCACCAGAGATATTGCCAGGAACCACAAATAAGATATGTACTGAAAGTGCATGGTTTAGTTTCACCCCCTTCACTTTGGGGTGGCTGGTTGATTGGTTGGTTGGTTGCCCAAACCCAAATTGCCAGGATGTAATATCTATTTTCCAAAAACTCATCATATAAAGAATTAATTCTTTTTGCTTTTTCTATTTTTTTGA
>CAYYWR010000385.1:0-1764 GCA_964474145.1 uncultured Syntrophomonadaceae bacterium | reverse complement strand
TTAATTAATATCATGTTAATTAATATCATGTTAATTAATATCATGAATATTTAAATAAGTCAAAAGACTTTTAAAATCTTCCCGAGCGAATCATTGAAATTAGCAGCCAAAAACCCATGGTTCCTGCCACCATAAAGCCGATTTCGGCTACAGGTATTCTCCAGATAAAAGACCTCTCTGCTCCCTGTAAGAATAAAGAGAGCCCTACTATAAGGCTTGCCAGAACTATACTGAAGGCCAAACGGTTAACCATATGGTCCATCTTGCTTACAAATTTATTCAGGTCTTTATGCTCCAGGGTAGCTTTAAACTGTCCTTTTTCTATTAAATTAAAGATATTTGAAAGCTGCTTGGGATATTCTGCAAAAAGTTCGCCGTATTCATTTATATTTCTATAAAAGGTCTTCTTCAAATAACTATAGGAAAACCTTCTTTTTGTCAGGTCTTTCCCAAAGGGTTTTGCAATTTCCATAAGGCTGGTATGAGGGGCCAGCCTGGTTATCAGGCCTTCCAATATTACAAAGGATTTAGCCAGCAAGGTAAACTCAGTGGGCATTATAATATCATGCTTAAAAGCCAGCTCCAAAAATTCGTTCATTGACTCCCCTAAATTAATTTTGCTTAAGGGCAGGTCATAGTACTTGTGCTGCAGCCTGTCGATGTCCTGCCTCAGTTCACGGCGGTTAAAATCAGGGGGGACAATTCCCAGGGCCAGGAAATTTTTTAATATGGCTTCTGTGTTTCTGGATATCATGGCAATCAGCATGTTTCCAAACTTTTCTTGCATTTCCTCATCTATGATTCCCACCATGCCAAAATCAAGAAGGACTATTCTCCCGTCCTTAAAAACCATGACGTTTCCCGGGTGGGGATCTCCATGGAATAACCCGTGTATCATTATTTGCTTGAAGACAGCTTCGCTGAGATTGACCACAACCCTTTCCGTGTCCACTCCCATTTTTGAAAGCTTTTCGTCGTCATTAAGCTTTATAGCTTCCACATATTCCATGGTTAGAACTCTTTTTGTAGTATAATCCCAGTAAACCTCTGGTATATAAACATTTTTGTCCTGGCTAAAATTGCGGCGAAAGGAATCAATGTTTTGTCCTTCGTAAAGGTAATTTAATTCGTTGGTGAGTATTTCTTCAAACTCCAGCACTATATCCCTTAAACTATACATTTTTGCCCAGTCTGTGCGTTTTTCCAAAAGGCGGGCCAGGTCGTGGAGTATTTCTAAATCCACTTTTATGTCTTCTTCAATGCCGGGCCTTCTCACTTTTATAATTACATCTTTACCATCATGAAGCACTGCTTTGTGGACTTGTCCAATAGAAGCTGCTGCCAAAGGCTCTTTTTCTATAGTCTTAAAAAGAGTTTCCGGGTTATAGCCCAGTTCTGATTGAATTTTATTCCTTGCTTCGGTAAAAGAAAAGGGGGGTACCTGGTCCTGTAGTTTGGAAAGCTCTGTTATCCAGTCAGGAGGCAGCAGGTCCGCCCGGGTGCTTAACAGCTGTGCAACCTTAATAAAAGTAGTGCCCAGTTCCTCAACTACCAACCGTATTCTTTCTGCTGTAGATAATTCATGTTCTTCATCTTCATCCTGGGGGCTATATTTTTTAAACTTTAAAAAATCTATTAGACCCAGTTGTTTAATCAGAAAGCCAAATCCATGCTTGATCAGGGTCTGGGCTACCTCCCGGTAACGGATAAAATGTTTGTATCTTTTCTGTAGTTTCATGGGCGCACCCCATTTCTTATACTGTT
>CAYYWR010000384.1:0-1776 GCA_964474145.1 uncultured Syntrophomonadaceae bacterium | reverse complement strand
TAGAAGATTTACTCCTGACCAATAAGTTTTCGCCCCCCTTAAAAAAAGAAATAACTGAGACATTAAAAGTTACCCCTGAAGCTACTGACAACTTAGTTAGCTATCTTCAAGAAAAGGGAGTGCTGGTTAAAATTAGTGAGGACTTTTTATTGCACCGGGAATCTTTCAACCAATGTGTAAAGCTGCTGAGGGAATATTTTAATGAAAAGGGAGAAATCACAGTATCTGAATTCAGAACTTTGCTGGGCACTTCCCGGAAATATGCGTTACCCCTCTTGGAAAACCTTGACCAGAGAAAGCTTATACGCAGAGTTGAAGATAAAAGGGTTCCCTGGAGAATAAAGGAAGCAGGGGAGCTATAAATGAAAATATCAATTTTAAAGACTTTCACTACTGCTGTAGAGCAAAAAAGCTTATCCAGGGCTGCTGATCTTCTTTATCTTACCCAGCCGGCAGTTAGCAAGCAAATTAAGATGCTGGAAAAATATTTTAATGTACAATTATTCCACCGGCAGGGACAAAAGGTCTCCCTGACAGAAGGCGGGGAAGTTTTATACAAACAGGCTAAAGAAATAATAAAAAAATGGGAACATTCCAGGCAGCTTATGAGTGAATTGAGTGATAAGGTGGGAGGGGTTTTAAGAATTGGAGCCAGCACTATTCCGGGAGAATACCTTCTGCCTTATCTTTTAGGTTCTTACAGGCATCATTATCCGGAAGTAGAAATAAAGGTGGAAATAGGGGATACGGGAGAAATAGTGAAAAAATTACTTTCAGAAGAGGTTCATATAGGAATTGTAGGGGCTCCGGTGGAAAGGAAAAAACTAACAGCCAAAAAATTTGCCCGGGATAACCTGGTATTAATTATTCCCCTGGGGCATCCCCTGGCACAAAAGGAAAAAATATATCCCCGGGACTTAATTAATCAAGACCTGGTTTGGCGGGAAAAGGGGTCTGGGACCAGAAAGGTGGTAGAAGAAAAACTGCTGAGTGCAGGACTGGCCCTGGAATCACTACAGCCGATTTTGGAAATGGGAAGCACCCAGTCAATTATAACCGCTGTTAGTGCGGGTCTGGGAATTTCTTTTGTTTCTGCCTGGGCAGTATGTAGGGAAGCTATAGCCCGGAACCTGGTAAAAAGAAATGTTGAAGGAATCTCTTTACAGAGGGATCTTTATTTTCTATACCCTAAAGAACAGTATTTGCCTAGATCTGCAGTTAAGTTTTTAGACTTTAGTCATCAGCTTGATATTCCGGCAAGTCTAAAAAGAAATGTGTGCAATTAAATTTGGGGTTAAAAAAAAGGGTTTTCATTTAAAAAAGTATAATAAGTATATGACAACTTTAAGAAATAGCTCCGAGAAGCGGATGTTAATTATTTAATTAAAGGAGTGTCATAGATGATTGACCAGGAAAAAATTCAAGAAGCTGTGAAAATGATTATTGAAGCTATTGGGGAGGACCCTGACCGGGAAGGCCTGATTGAAACGCCCAAGAGAGTAGGAAAAATGTATGCGGAAATTTTCAAGGGCTTAGAAGAAGATCCCAGGGAGCATTTAAAAAAGTGCTTTACCGAAGATGAACACGATGAAATGATCTTGGTCAGAGATATTCCTACTTACTCCATGTGTGAACACCACCTGCTGCCCTTTTATGGGAAAACTCATGTAGCTTATATTCCTGCTCATGGTAAAATTACAGGTTTGAGTAAGATAGCCAGGGTTGTAGAAACTATTGCCAGGAGACCTCAGCTGCAGGAAAGATTAACAAGTGAAG
>CAYYWR010000383.1:0-1777 GCA_964474145.1 uncultured Syntrophomonadaceae bacterium | reverse complement strand
TCCTTCACAAAAATCAACTCCTTCCTGCTTACAATACTTTTCTCCGGAAAATCCCGGACTCCTTCCCATTACACTTAACCATCTTTATTTTTGCATTCTCCCGCCGTATTTTCAAGGACTTCAAGCACCAGGGAGTGGGCAGGGACCCTACTGGGCCCGTCCCCCTGGTTTAAAGCCAACATCCACTACCGCTCCGTTATAAGCCTTCTGCACGCCCCCTGATAGCAGGCATGCAGTCAGGGCTTTTTTTTATCTCTGTTTAAATTGTAAATTTACCCTTATCATGATAAAATGTAGAAATACCAGGAAAAAATAACACACTTGAATTATCTTATAGTTCAGGTTTATCCGCCGTGAACAGAAGAGGTATTCCAAATCACAGTTTATTTTAAATAGAGGGGGGGCAAAAAAATAGAAACTAGAGATGAAATAATATCTTTTCCGGAGATTGATATTAGTGTTTCAGGAGACGGCATGGAAGCTTATTTAAAAATCACTCCTTCTACAAAAAAGAAAAATGATATAGAAGGCGGGGAACCTGCGAAGGATATGACCGTTAAAGGAAAAACAATAGATACAAAAGATACAAAAGATATAAACGAAGCAAAGGAAGCAAAGGAAGTAAAGGAAGCAAAGGAGCATGATGTCACTTATGATGATATTATTCACAAGTTAAAGGAAAAAAGAATTGTTTACGGCATAAAGGAAGATGTTATAAAAAAAGAGCTAGAAAAGCCTTCTGGAAATAAAATAAAAATAGCTGAAGGCACTCCAGTCAAAGAGGGTAAAGATGCTGAAATTAAGTATCTGTTTAAAAAAAAGAAACAAAATGCACCTTCCGTTGATTTGCAGGGAAATATAGATTATAAAGACATACTAGAAATACCCTGTGTAAAATTCGGAGATCCTCTAGTAGAGAAAACCCCCAAAGAGGATGGAGCTAATGGAAAAAATGTTTTTGGCAATGAATTAAAGGCAAGAAAATATAAAGATTATATTTTGAAAAATACTAGATATGCCAGCCTGGATGACTCTGGCAATATAATCAGATCAATTATTAATGGCTATCCCAAAGTTACAGAAAAGGGAAATAAAATAATTGTGGACGTATCTCATGAATATTACCATGAAGATGATGTAGATATTTCTTCTGGAAATATAAGATTTAATGAAAACGTAGTGGTTAAAGGCAGTGTGCTGGAGGGCATGTCAGTTATTTCTGGAGGAAGCTCAATTATTGAAAATAGTGTAAATAACGCCATTGTTATGGCAGGACAGGATATTCACGTTAGAGACAGTACAATTGGCTCTAAATTAGTAGCTGGCGGCACAGACTTGTTAATTCTTAAAATCATACCCAAAGCCAAAGATTTAATAGAAGATATAGAAAAATTAATAGCTGTAATTGAAAAGCTTAAAACTCATGATAAATATAAAAACAAGTTTTTTAAAAGTTCAGATATTCTGAAAGTTATAAGGGTAACAGCTTCAAGTAGTTTTCCAGATTTAGAAGATAATATCCGTGAATATGAAAATTTATGCAATCAGTTAATAAAACATCCCATGAACTTTAAAATTGATGAAGAAATAATAGATGCCATTAATAAATCCATATCACATTTAAAACAAGTTTTTATATCAAAATACAATGAGGACTATTTAGATTTAACTCTGGTTTTAAATTTTTTGGAGTTTGTTAAGCAGGAAATATTTATAAGTGAAATGGATATAAAGGATTGCAATATAGAAACCAACTACTGCCTCAATTCTACCCTGG
>CAYYWR010000382.1:0-1783 GCA_964474145.1 uncultured Syntrophomonadaceae bacterium | reverse complement strand
CATGGGAGGACACCATGGGCAAAACATTTTCCCCATCAGTAAAAGCAAGGATAGAGGCCTCTTCCCCCTGCAGATACTCTTCCACTATAACCCTGTTGCCAGCATCTCCAAACTCCCGGTCAATCATAATTCTTCTGATGGCCAGAAGGGCCTCTTCCTCATCTTCACAAACGATAACTCCCTTGCCTGCAGCCAAACCCTCTGCCTTTACCACAATGGGTGCTCCTGCTTTTTTCACATATTGCTCCGCCTCAAGGGGGTCATTAAAAGTCCTGTGTTCTGCCGTAGGGATATTATACTTAATCATTAAGTCCTTGGCAAAAACCTTGCTCCCTTCCAGCTGTGCCGCTTTTTTAGATGGTCCGAAAATCTTCAAGCCCTTATCTTTGAAAACGTCCACTATACCCTTTGCCAGGGGAGCCTCCGGACCCACTACCGTCAGTTCTATACCTTCCTTTTCCGCAAAACTAACCAGTCCTTCCAGGTCTTCCGGAGAAACAGGAACACATTCAGCTATCTCAGATATTCCAGCATTACCGGGGGCACAGTATATTTTTTCCACCAGAGGGCTCTGCTTTATTTTCCATGCCAGCGTATGCTCCCTGCCTCCGCCGCCAACTATTAATATGCGCAAAAAGGCACACCTCCTTAGTGTTTGAAATACCTTCTGCCCGTAAAGAGCATGGTCATATCATAAGAATCTGCCGTTTCGATGGCTTCCTTATCCTTCAGGGAGCCTCCCGGCTGAACCAGGGCTGTTACTCCGGCTTTAGCTGCTTCCACTACTGTATCCGGGAAGGGAAAGAAAGCATCAGAAGCCAGAATACTGCCTTTAGCCTTCTCACCAGCCTGTTCAATGGCTATACGGGCTGCCCCAACCCTGTTCATCTGACCGGCACCCACACCTGTGGTCTGCAGATCCCTGGCCAGGACAATAGCGTTAGACTTAACATGCTTTACTACCCTCATGCCAAAAAGCAGGTCGGCCTTTTCTTTATCCGTAGGTTCACGCCTGGTAACTGTTTTCCAGTCGTCAATGTTTAAGAGAAGGGTATCCAGTTCCTGCACCAGCAATCCCCCGGAAACCTTTTTAAAGTCGGAGGCTTCCCGGTTTTCCTCTCCTAACTTTGATTTTAAAACACGAATATCTTTTTTAGCTTTAAAAGCCTCCAGGGCATCGTCATCATACTCTGGAGCAATAATAACTTCAATAAAAATCTTGAGTATTTCGTCGGCTGTTTTTTTATCCACCTTTCTATTTATAGCTATTATGCCCCCAAATATAGAAACAGGGTCTGAATCATAAGCCTTCAGGTAAGCTTCATGGAGGCCTGGCGCCGTTCCCACCCCACAGGGATTGGCATGTTTAACTGCAACCACTGTAGGCTGGGTATATTCCTGGACCAGCTCCCAGGCGGCGTTGGTATCGTTAATATTGTTAAAGGATAGCTCTTTACCCTGAATCTGCTGGGCAAAGGCGATTGATTCAGGAGCAGGGTTTAATTCCCGATAAAAAGCTGCCTGCTGCTGGGGATTTTCCCCGTAGCGGAGGTCCTGAACCTTGCTATAAGGTAAAATTAAAGAGTCGTGGAAACTGGTTTCCTCCGGCAGCTGTTTTGCCAAGTAGCCACTGATGACAGAATCATACTGGGCTGTGTGGGTAAAAGCTTCTACCGCCAGGTTATATTTGGTTTCCAGGTCCAGGGAGCCCTTTTCCTTCAGCTCTTTTATTACTTCAGGGTAACGGGAGGGGTTGACAATTACTCCTACATCCCTGTAGTTC
>CAYYWR010000381.1:0-1786 GCA_964474145.1 uncultured Syntrophomonadaceae bacterium | reverse complement strand
AGAAACATTTTTAAAGTAGAAGAGGTATGGGCAGTTGTAGATGTAGAAGGGGAAGAGGGAAAAATTACCAGCATAGTTCCTTTTAAAACGGTAGATAGAGCAGGTCGAGAGGTTACAGATCTGGAGTTAACGCCAGAAGAAGTTGAGGTTTTTGTAAATATAGATTATGTGAGAAAGGAAGTGCCTGTAGAAGTATCCTTAAAGGGGGATCTTTCGGAGGGCTTTACTGTAAAAGAAGTTAAAGTTCAGCCGGAGTCTGTCCTTCTCTCAGGTTCAAAGGAAATGCTGGAGGAGATTGAAGCAGTAGAAACCCGGGAAATAGAATTAAATGGAAGGGAAGGAACTTTTTCTGAAGAAATAGAGCTACATGTGCCTGAGGGGACAAGCCTGGAGAGGGATAAAAGGGTTTCGGTTGTGGTATTAATTGAATCTATTGATGAATAAATATTAATGATATAATTATGGTAGTTTAAGGGGGTACTGTTTGTTTTGGATAAGCTTTTTGGAACTGATGGGATAAGGAGTGTAGCCAACCGCAGCCTTACGGCGGCTTTGGCTCTGGAAATTGCCAGGACAGGGTCATTTTTTCTTACCAGGGAAAGTGGTAGGCCTTATATGGTGGTAGGAAAAGACACCAGGATTTCTGGAGATATGCTGGAAGGTGCCATTATTGCCGGGATAACTTCCCTGGGAGTGAATGTTTACCTTACAGGGGTTGTGTCTACTCCCGGGGTAGCTTTTTTAATAAAGGATTTAAAGGCTCAAGGAGGTATAATGATATCTGCCTCCCATAATCCGGTGGAAGATAATGGCATTAAGTTTTTTAACTCAAAGGGATTAAAGCTAAATGATGAAATGGAAAGGCAAATAGAAAAAGCTTACTTTCAAAGTCATGATGACCTTCCCAGGCCTGTTGGGGGAGATATTGGCCGGGTTTACAGGGTTGATGATTCCATTCACCGTTACATACAATTTCTCAAAAAGTCTATTTCTACAGACTTAAATGGGCTGAAGGTTGTTTTAGATTGTGCTAACGGGGCCCTTTACCAGATTGCTCCCCTTTTATTTGAGGGGCTGGGAGCAGAAGTTATAACTCTCAACGGTAATCCTGATGGGAAAAATATTAATGTAAACTGCGGCTCTACTCATCCCGAGGTTGTTAAGGAAGCCCTTCTTTCCCGGGGAGGCGATGTAGGTTTTACCTTTGATGGTGATGGGGATAGACTTATTGCCGTAGATGAAAAGGGCCATATAGTAGACGGGGACAAGATTATGATTATATGTGGCAGCCACTTAAAAGAAGAAAGCTTGTTAAAGAAAGATACTATTGTATCTACTGTAATGAGCAACATGGGAATGGATCTGGCGGCTCAGGAACTGGGTCTGAAAGTAAAAAGAACCCGGGTGGGGGACCGTTATGTTCTGGAAGAAATGCTAAACGAGGACTATAATTTTGGAGGTGAACAATCAGGACATATTATTTTCTTAAACCATAATACTACTGGTGACGGAGCTTTAACAGCTCTTCAGCTTTCCCAAGTATTGATCAAGTCGGGAAAGCCCCTTTCAGAGTTGGCCGGGCTTATGGAGAAGTTGCCCCAGGTACTTAAAAATGCCAGAGTAAAAGATGCCAGTAATTTACATGCCAATAGCCGGGTAAATGAGATCTTAGCCCGGACAGAAGATAAACTGGGAGATAAGGGCAGGGTGCTGGTTCGTCCTTCAGGAACAGAACCCCTGGTAAGGGTTATGCTGGAGGGTCAAAATGAGGAAGAGTTGCATACAA
>CAYYWR010000380.1:0-1787 GCA_964474145.1 uncultured Syntrophomonadaceae bacterium | reverse complement strand
CCTGGAACCTGGCCCGGGCCTGGCTCTATGTTGAACTCAATGAACAATAACAAATCCATACATTATGGCTGATTCCAACAATCTTAACTGGGAGAGAATTTCTGAACTCTACAGCCTGGCACTTGAAATGCCCCCTGATAACTGGCATAACTGGCTGCAAACACAATGCAATGAACAGGAGAAAAAATCGGGGCTTGATACCTACCTGATGAAACTGCTGAAAAGTTCGCCCCGGGCCAATGCCTTCTTTGATGCCCTGAACCGGAATATTGAAGAAGATTTTATCCGCCATAAAAATATGGATGTTTACCAGCCGGGCGATACCTTTGATAAGTTTCGTATCATAAAGGAAATCGGGTATGGAGGTATGTCGAAGGTATTTTTATGCCAGCGGGCCGACGGGCAGTTTGAACAAAACGTGGCTATTAAGGTAATGAAAGTAAGGGGTGATGCAGAGTTTATGAAAGACCGCTTCAGGCAGGAGCAGCAAATACTGGCCGGTATCAATCATGCGCATATTGCCCAGCTGTACGACGGGGGTATTACTGAACAGGGTCATCCCTACATCATTATGGAGTATGTGGAAGGGGAAGCCATTGACCTTTACTGCAAAAGGAAAAACCTGGGTATCAGAGACAGGATAAGGCTTTTTATACAGGTATGCGATGCCGTGCAGTATGCCCACAGCAGGCTTATTGTACATCACGATATCAAGCCGGCAAACATCATGGTCAACAACCAGGGGCAGGTAAAGCTGCTTGACTTTGGTATTTCTCAGGTGCTATTCAGCCAGGAAAAAGAAGAAGTTAAAAAAACATCCTTTGAAGGAACCCTGCAGTATGCCTCGCCCGAGCAGTTTGACGGAGCAGGACCTTCGGTGGCATCTGATGTTTACAAGCTCGGACTGGTACTTTACAACCTGCTTACCGGCAGGCTTTACAATTTCAGGGAGGAGAAGCAAAGCTTCAAAGATGATCTTTTTGAAACACAGGGGGGCGGTTCTGCACCTAAAAGCAGACACCGCAGAAACGCTCTCCTGCTGAGCGACCTGGATGCCATTTTGCGCAAATGCCTGGAAAGGGAGCCATCTCAAAGATTTGAATCGGTAAGTGCCCTCAGCCACGACCTGCAAAACACACTCACCAACCATGCCCTGCACTCGCATCCTCCGCACTTGGGTTACAGACTGCGAAAAAGCTACGCCCGCAACAAGGCAAAGGTATGGATGTTTACTTTATTTAACCTGGCCTTACTGGTATCGTTGGTTTTTCTCATTTCTCAATTCAGGCAGACTTTTAAAGAAAAGGAAAGAGCAGAGCACATCCTTGAATTTGTGTGGGAAGTATTTGAATCGGCCGACCCTGAAATGGCCCAGGGTGACACCCTGACTGTTTATGAACTGCTTGAAAACAGCCTGCCCCGCATTGAAGCACTTGACAAACAACCAGAATTGCAGGCGGAATTGTATTATGTGACGGGAAATGTTTATTACAATATGGGGTTTTGGCAAAGATCAAATGAAATTCATTATAAAGCCCTGGAAATAAATCAATCATTACCCGATAAAAAGGAACATAAATTGGAGCAGGCACGGCTCTATTTCAAAATTGCTTCAAGCCATGCCAGTCTTACAGAATATCAGTCGGCTGACAGCATTATAGGTTTGTCTTTAAATATTTATGAAAAATATTCTCACACAGAATATCTATTGGAAAAAAGTGAAGCAATGAGTTTGAAAGCAATCAATTTATTCAGGATGGGAAAATTTGAAGAAACTTTAGACTATA
>CAYYWR010000379.1:0-1795 GCA_964474145.1 uncultured Syntrophomonadaceae bacterium | reverse complement strand
ACCGGCTTGCTGATATAATCGTCCATGCCCACGCTGAGAGCCTTCTGCCTGTCTCCCTCCATGGAGTGGGCAGTCATGGCCACAATGGGGGTATGACAGCCCTTTTCCTGTTCCCGAAGGCGAATTTCCCGGCAGGCAGTATAGCCGTCCATCACGGGCATCTGGCAGTCCATGAGGATGAGGGCGTAATCCTTTTCTGCTGCAGCCTGCAGCCCTTCTGCACCGTTGACGACAAGGTCAATCTCTGTAACCCCCAGTTTGTTCAGCTGGATTAGGGCAATCTCCTGGTTTACCTGATTGTCCTCAACCACCAGCACCGGGCGGCCCTGCACCAGACGGGCCAGATCATCCTCATGCGGGGGATGTTTTTCAGCAGCAACCTCCCCTGGGACTACGCCTGCCGTATCTTTCTCCAGGGCAAGACTAAACCAGAAAGTTGACCCCTTTCCGGTGCTGCTCACAACTCCCATCTCGCCGCCCATCATCTCCACCAGCTTTTTACTGATAGTCAAGCCCAGGCCTGTTCCCCCGTATCTGCGGGTGGTGGAACCGTCGGCCTGAGTAAAAGGTTCAAACAACCGCTCCTGAATTTCCTTTGAAATACCGATACCTGTATCCTGTACGCTGCAGGCCAAGATAATTTTCTCGGGATAATCCTGCAGTATCTTTGTCTCCAGTGTTACCCCGCCCTTTTCTGTAAATTTAACAGCATTGTTCAACAGGTTTAAGAGAATCTGCCGCAGCCGCAGCGGGTCGCCCCACAACTTTTGGGATATTTCAGGCGGATAAATGATCTCAAGTTCCAGTTCCTTTTCCCGGGCACGGGACCTATTTATCTCCAGCACTTCCTCCATAATTTCTTTCAGGTTAAAGGGGGTGGGCTGCAACTCCATGCGCCCGGCCTCGATCTTGGAGATGTCCAGGATGTCGTTGATAATGTTTAACAGGATCTCGGCCGAATCACTTATTATAGTAGCATACCTGTGCTGTTCCGGTGAGAGTTCCGTTTCCAGGATCATTTCGGCCATGGCCGTTATCCCATTCATGGGGGTGCGGATCTCGTGGCTCATGGTGGCCAGGAATTCGCTTTTGAAACGACTGGCCACTTCTGCCCGCTCCTTGCTCTCCGCCAGCTGGAGATTGGTCTGCTTCAGCGTCTCCTCCACATTTTTACGATGTGTAATATCCCGGATCAGGGCAATACCCTCCCTGCTGCCCAGGGACACGATTCTCCCTTCAAACCAGAGGCGCCCTCGGGGGACTTCCAGACTGTACTCCACCCGCTGCAAATCATCACTGGCCAGGGCCCTGTTAATTCCATCCATGAAACGGGATGCTTCTTCCTGCGGCAGGACGTCTGTTACTTTTTTGCCCAGCAATTCTTCGGAATTAAGATACAACATATCTTTGGCAGGTGTGATAATTTCACGGTAAATTCCTTCTTCATCAAAAATCATAATAATATCGGGAATTGCCCTTATTATGGAGCGACTCCGCTCTTCGCTTGCCTTAAGAGCAGCTTCCGCTTTTTTACGCTGGGTTATATCGGAGATGAAGGCAAAGTAATAGGATGGATCACCTTTTTTATCCAGCACAGCGGTAATATTGCCCATAGCATAAAGAACCCCACCCTTTTTGGTCAAAAACTCCACTTCAAAGGGATGATGTTCAGTGTCCTTGAGAAAGAGGTAATCCCCGAAGGGTGTAATTCCTGGTTCCACGAAGTCAGACGGTTTTTTTCCGATTATTTCATCCCGACTGTAGCCGAGCATCTTGCAGAAAGCATCGTTCACCT
>CAYYWR010000378.1:0-1827 GCA_964474145.1 uncultured Syntrophomonadaceae bacterium | reverse complement strand
CAAATTAAAAATGGAGGGAAAACATTATGCGACTGGGATGTCATCTCTCTATAGCCAAAGGCTTGAGCAAGTCAGCCCAAATGGCTGAGGAGGTACAGGCCAATACTTTTCAATTCTTTACCCGAAACCCCAGGGGAGGAAAGGCCAGAACAATTTCTGAAAAAGAAATAGAAGGCTGGAAGGAAATCCGGGAAAAAGACAACCTGTTTCCTATCGCTGGGCACCTGCCATACACGGTAAACCTGGCGGCACCCAAAGATAGCACTCATTCCTTTGCTTCAAGCGTTCTGCTGGATGACCTGGTGAGGATGGACAAGATTAAAGCAGAATTCCTGGTGGTCCACCCGGGCAGCCATGTTGGAGAAGGAAGGGAGTCGGGAATAAAAAGAATTGTAGAGGCCCTGGAAAATTCCTTTTTAAAATTTCAAGGAGGGTCTAACCTGCTTCTGGAAGCTATGGCGGGGCAGGGCAGCGAAATTGGCACCCTGGAAGATTTAAAAGAAATAATGGAAGCAGCAGGCAGCCCTGAAGGCCTGGGTGTTTGCCTGGATACCTGCCACCTGTTTGCAGCCGGATATGACTTTACCCGGGCAGATGAAGTCGAAAGATTACTGGAAGAATTGGAGTCTTTATTTGGCCTGGGCAAAGTTAAATTATTCCACTTGAATGATTCCAAACATCCTCCAGGAAGCAAGAAAGACAGGCATGAATTGCTTGGAAAAGGATATCTTAAAAAAGAGGGCCTTTTAAACGTTTTAATCCATCCGGCCTTTGAAGACATACCCTTTATTATAGAAACTCCAACAAAAAATTACCTGGAGTATGGCGAAGAAATAAAATTAATCAGGTCATGGCTAAAAGAAAGGGTTTAAAAATCAATGCGCTGCTGGTATAATTTAACTAAATATCTTAGAAAGGAGATGCAATATTCATGACCGATGAAATTTTAGTTTACACAAAAACAGATTGCCCTTACTGTCGACAACTCATGGAAGATTATAAACAAAAGGAAATTCCTTTTAAAGAAGTAAACGTATCCCTGGACGCCAAGGCCAAAACCCTGGTGAAAGAAGTATTTATGGCTGACAAAGTACCTGTCATCGTAAAAAACGGAAAGCTGGAATCAATAGGATACAAGGGAAAGGGTTGAAAAATTTAGAATTTATTCAGCCGTGGCTGAATAATAGAATAAATCAAGCTGAATAGTAGAATACATCAAATTGATGTTTAAAACATAAACAGTTAGCTTTATCAGCACTGTAGCGAAAAAAGATACAAGCAGACTCTGCTCAATGGTAAACTATTCCCTGTAGCCTACCAGTGTTACTAAAATGACCAGGAGGTAAAAAAAGTGAAGCTTGGAATAATAAGTGATACCCATGGATCCCTGGAAGCCTGGGAAAAGGCCCGGGATCACTTCAAGGATTGTGAAATGATATTACATGCAGGAGATATTTTATATCATGGGCCAAGAAACCCCCTGCCCCCGGGTTATAACCCCAAAGAACTGGCTTCTGCCATAAACAGCTCCGATAAACCAGTTTTTGTTGTCAGGGGAAACTGCGACTCCCAGGTAGAAGAAGTTATGCTGGAAGTTCCCATTCTTTCTCCATATTTCTATTGTTACCTTGATAAGGTTAAAGTTTTATTGCTGCATGGCACAGACTGTACTGAAGAAAACCTGGCGGAAATGGGGAGCAGGTACCAGGCAGATGTAGTTATATTCGGTCATACCCACACCCCGGTTGCCAAAAAAATTGCCAGCACAGTACTTTTTAACCCGGGCTCCCCTTCTATTTCCAGAACAGAAACATCTATAGGCTTTCT
>CAYYWR010000377.1:0-1833 GCA_964474145.1 uncultured Syntrophomonadaceae bacterium | reverse complement strand
AGTTCCAGGTCCTCTGCGTCCAATGCTTCCTCAGGCAGTTCTATGCTGATGTCCTCATTATATGTTATTTCGTCTATTCTCATTTGTAGCTGTAAGGCCTCCAGGGGATTGGGGCTGCCTGCAAATTCTGGAGCATAAGTAATAACAAAAGCAACTATGCTGGACTTTGATAGGCCGTCTTCAACGCCTATATACTCAACTCCCCATAAGGACATGGATTCTAACATGGCAAAGCTCATGGATAGTAACTGCTGCATTGCTGAGGCATCACCGAACTGCTCCAGAATTGTTGCCATAAACATTTCCATGTCGTCTATGCTGCCATACTGGGATATTTTATAAACCTCTTCCCCGTTAATTGTCTCCCTTCCCAACAGCTTGTAGTAGAGGGAATCCTCCATCCCGGGGGGTATAATATCTGTTTGCATTTGCTGCTCAATCAATTCTTCCATATCCGGCAGTAATCCTTCAGGAAACAGAACCCACGTTGTCTCTCCTGTTTCCATATCAGGTATCTGCTGATACATTTTGCCGTCAATCATGTACATTTCTGAGGTTATTTCCTGCATGCCTTCCTGGGGATCGTCAACCAATACTGTGCTTACCTGTTTAATCTTATTGGGAAAAACTATTTTTTGAGAGACGCTCATCTCCGATGCAAACTCGGGTGTTTCCTCCACGCCTTCCATCCCGGGCCGGGGTATCATATTTATATTGATGGTTGATTTAAGGCTTAATGTTTTAATGTCTTTAAATTGCTTTTGGCTTTCCTCCAGTATTTCCAGGGCAGTGGAGTCTGTAGAGAACACCCTTTCTAAGAAAGCTTCCCCCTGTTCTTTATTTATCAATTCACAGGGATTTCCATCAACAAGGCCCAAAAACCCAAACCAGGAATAAAAATTATAAGCCCAGTGGGCAGAATCAATAAACATTTCTTTATCCTCCATGGGTGGGACATTGTCAGATAACCCTAAAACTCTGGCTGTCAAAGTTACTGCCTCTGCCCGGGTTATTTCCCTGTCCAGGTAAAGCTCCCCATCGGGATAACCAACTATGACTTCTTTTTTCAGCAGCAGATCAACAGGGGATAAATCAGACTCCATGCCGCTGGCCTCAACCAGTAGAGCTGCAAAGTCGCCCCTGTTTAAAGGCTCCCCGGGAACCTCGCTAAAATAATTGTCTGAAGCAGAAAAAACCATAGCTGTTCCGGCAAAAGTTAAAATAAGTACCATAACAACAGTCAACAAAGAAACTTTTTTCATACCATTCTCCTTTCCTTTTTTTTATTGCCTTAACGTGATACAATTTATATAAGTCTTTAATAAGTTTTCTATATTTCTGTTTAAAAATCCTTTATTTACTAGGGGCATTTTTAAATATTTTCTTCATAATTGATATTCAAAAGAAGGTGGCCTGGATAAACTATTTGATTGTCTGGAATATACTAACATTTTCCTTGATGGGCTATGATAAGAAGGCTGCGCAGAATTCCTCCAAAAGAATTCCAGAGCGCACCCTGCTGGTGACAGCTTTTTTACTGGGGGCTGCTGGAATTCTTTTGGGAATGAAAATATTTCGGCATAAAACACGGCACTTAAAATTTCAAGCTGGTGTTCCAGTTTTGCTCATGCTAAATTTGCTATTCTGGTTGTATTTCCTCAGCTGCTAATGTAGCTGCTGGAAAGGGTTGAGGGCAGAGGGCTGAGGACTGAGGGCAGCGGACTGAGGACTGAGTAGATACTTCTGGTTATTGATTTCCTGGATTCTGCAAAGCCTAACACTACAGCGAAAATTTGTAGTAAGCGGCGCCATGGGGACGGTTCGAGCGTACCC
>CAYYWR010000376.1:0-1836 GCA_964474145.1 uncultured Syntrophomonadaceae bacterium | reverse complement strand
AATCATCAGAAACTGTTAAAACAGCCTCTTGCTTGTCCTTTTCAAAGGCATATTTAACATAAGCCAGCAGTTGAGCAGGCATTTCCCCCGGCGGCAGTACGTAATCAACCAAACCTGTATCCATAGCACTGCGGGGCATACTACGGGATTCAGCTGTTTTGGGGTCCTGTACCATGGCCAATCCCCCCTTCCCCTTGATAGCCTTTAGCCCCAGTGTACCATCATTGCCGCCACCAGAAAACAAAATGCATATTGAGTTCTCCTCCAGGTTATCAGCCAGTGATGAAAAAAAATAGTCAATAAAAAGACTTTTCCCCTGCAGTTGAAGGGGTTTATCCAGATACAATTTACCCTCTGCATAACCCATATACCGGTTGGGCGGGACAATATAGATATTATCGGGCAATACTTCCATTCCCTCTTCAACTTCATGTACCGGCATTTTTGTATGGGGCTTAATTAAATCCCCTAAATTACTCTCGCAATCTGGATATAAGTGCTGCACCAGAATATAAGCTATTCCACTTTTCTTATCTTCAGGCATTTGAGTGAAAAATTCTTTTATAGGTTTAAGGCCCCCCGCTGAAGCTCCAATACCTACAACAGGAAACCCCTTTTTATTCTCTTTGTTATCTGTCATCCTGGCTCCCTCCATTAAGTTTTCATTAATTGAGCTTAATATTATATTGTAATAAGCATTCTTTCACTTGTGGTAGTGTCAATAATTATTTTCTTTACAGCTTTAAAAATATCCTTCTTAGAAAACATTTTTAATGTAAAGTTATAAATAAAAAAAGAGCTCATGCTCTTTTTTTACACTATAATTATATACACTGAAGTAAGGAGCTACAACTTAATAATCGCTCCAGGTTGTAGATGAGGCTTAAGATATTCTTGAGGGTTGCTGCTTATCAAGCGCACTACTTTACCTTCATTAAAGGAATGGTGTTCTACCAGAAGCTTATTTCCATCTATTTCTATTTCTTTGTATTCAGGAGAAAAGCTCTCACTTCCCTCCAGAACCGACTCTATTGGTAAGGGAGTATAAATAATCATTGAACTTTTCCACCCTTCTGAGAATGACTGCCATTAAGCATTTCTTTCAGCTTTGCATTTGCCTCCCCCAGTCCACCGATAGCATCAATTAGCCCTTTATTAACCGCATCTTCGCCTACCAGGACCGTACCAATATCCCGGGCTAATTGACCGGTACTGAACATTAACTTCCTGAACTCCTCTTCGGAAACACCCGAGTGCCTGGTGACAAAATTTATTACTCTGTCCTGCATTTTGTCCAGGTATTCATATGTCTGGGGCACTCCCACTACCAGCCCTGTAAGCCTTAAAGGGTGTATGGTCATGGTTGCTGTGTGGGCAATAATAGAGTAGTCTGCTCCTACTGCTATAGGAACCCCAATGCTATGTCCGCCGCCCAGAACCAGGGAAACTGTAGGCTTGGATATACTATCAATTAGCTCCGCTATGGCTAACCCTGCCTCCACATCGCCTCCAACGGTGTTGAGTATAATCAGCAGGCCCTTAATATCCGGGTTTTGCTCTACGGCAACCAGCTGGGGAATAATATGTTCATATTTTGTGGTTTTATTCTGGGGAGGTAAAACCAGGTGACCCTCAATTTGACCCACTATAGAAATACAGTGAAGGCTGCTATCTGTTTTGGGAACATTAACCTGGCCTAACTGTTCTATATTTTTAAGAGTTTCCCCTTCCTGACCTGGTTGGGGAGCTGGAGCAGAAGGCTTTCTGGGTTTTTTAAGAGGAGATTTGCGGCGACTATGTATGCTCATTTAGATCACTCCAATAACTATGATAGTG
>CAYYWR010000375.1:0-1869 GCA_964474145.1 uncultured Syntrophomonadaceae bacterium | reverse complement strand
CAAGAACTTCATCGATATGCCCTTAGCGGATTTTTAGGCCCGCCTTCAAAGATAGGGGCACCAACTAGGATACTGTGCCACCTACGCTATTTTGGTCAAGTAAAGTATAGCATATTTTAATTATGACAACAACCAGTCCTTGCAAATAAAACACCAAAATATTACACTAATAATCCCTGTTAACCAGAAATTCAGCAATTGACTTTAGCACATCGCCTCTATCTCCAAAGACCTCAACACAGCCCAGTGAATCTTCATAAAGCTCCTGCTTTTTTCTCCGGGCCCCTTCGATTCCGAATACAGCAGGATAGGTAGCTTTTCTCTGGACCGAATCCTTCCCTGCCTTCTTGCCCATTTTTTCTGGTTCTCCCTCAACATCCAGGAGATCATCTTTAATCTGGAAAGCCAGTCCCAGGTTTTTAGCATATCCCGTAAGAGCAGCCAGTTCTTCCTCTGTGGCCCCCCCTATAACGCCCCCTGCTCTAACGGAGGCAGCTATAAGAGCCCCTGTTTTATGTGTATGAATATAATTCAAAGTATCTCCTTCAACATCCCTTCCCTCTGATTCCAGGTCAACCACCTGTCCACCTACCATCCCTCCGGCACCGGAAGCCCTGGACACTTCTTCCATCACCTGAAGTTTTATCCGGGGGCTCTGGTGGGGCAATTCCCTGGTGAGAATTTCAAAAGCCCGGGTCAGTAGAGCATCCCCTGCCAGTATTGCTATGGCTTCACCAAACACTTTATGATTGGTTAATTTTCCCCTCCGGTAATCATCATCATCCATGGCAGGAAGGTCATCATGGATTAAGGAATAAGTATGAATCATTTCCAGAGCACAGGCAGCAGGCAGAAATAACTCCAGGGGCTTATTAAATATTTCCGCCGAGACCAGGGTTAATACAGGCCTCAACCTTTTGCCTCCGGCATAAATACTGTAGCGCATGCTCTTATGTAAAGTTTGCGGATAGCTCTGTTCCGGGGGAAGGTACCCATCTAAAGCTTCATCGACTATTCTTTTTCTTTCCTCCAGGTATCTTTTTAAGTCCATCTAGCCAGTCCCTCCCTGGCGGACAGGCCATCCTCCCTTGACGGGCAGGCCGTTTTTCCGCTTAAAAGATATTACTGTGTTAAAAAAAAGCATTTTTTTCGTTATGGGATCTACACTGCCGGGGACAGGGGTGATGTAACCTGCTACCTCCTTTACTTCATCAAAGGCAATATCTCCCACAAGCTTATTCCCTACCCGGTTAAGGCCTACATCAATAACAACGGCCCCGGGCTTGACCCAATCTTTTTTAATCAGTTCCGGCCGGCCTACAGCCACCAGCAGGACATCGGCCTGTCGGCAAATCTCCGAAAGATTTTCCGTGTGGGAATGACAAACAGTTACTGTAGCGTTTTTTTGCAGGAAAAGGCTGGCCACAGGTTTCCCCACTACATTGCTGCGGCCCACTACCACAGCGTGCTTTCCCTTCAGGTCGTAATCTATGTATTCCAGCATCTTCAGGCAGCTGTGGGGTGTGCAGGGAATAAAGGAATCCTCACCTTTTAACAGGCGGCCGAAATTAACTGGATGAAACCCCTCCACATCTTTTTCTGGAACAATAGCCTCCAAGATTTTTTGATCATCAATATGGTAGGGAAGGGGAAACTGCAGAAAAATACCGTGTATTTCCGGGTCATTGTTCAACTCATAAACTATTTCCAGAAGCTCCTCCTGGGTGACTTCTGCAGAGATTCTGCGATCTGCTAAATAAAGACCCAGTTCCCTGGCCGTTTTTACCGTTTTATTTACATTTTCCTCAGAAACAGGGTTTTCCCCCACCAGGAGAATGGAAAGCCCGGGTATCTTACCTGTCTTTTCTT
>CAYYWR010000374.1:0-1870 GCA_964474145.1 uncultured Syntrophomonadaceae bacterium | reverse complement strand
ACAACATAAATATCAGAGCACTTTCTATTGCTGACACTACTGATTTTGGCATACTTCGCTTGATTGTTAATAAGCCCGGGGAAACCTACGACATTTTAAAATCAGAGGGCTTTGTAGTAAGTCAAACGGAGGTTATAGCCGTATGTATTCCTGATAAGCCGGGGGGATTGGGGGGTGTTCTGGCTGTTCTGGAAGGAGCACAGATAAATATTGAGTACTTATATGCCTTTGTGGGCAACACCAATACGAAAAATGCTCTGGTTATTTTCAGGGTAGAAGATTGTGACAGGGCTGTGGAAGTCCTTAAGGAAAAAGGAGTGCAGGTTGTAAACGAGGAGAACGTTTACTCTTTATAAACCTGTAAACTTATATAAAAATAAATGCCCGTATACAAAATAAGCCGGCTTTTTAGTTTTGTTTTCTTTGCCGGAGGGGCAGTTGGCGGGGAGGAGAATATATAGTGATTTGGGATAAGAAATACGAGTGCATGGACCGGGAACAGATACGGGAGCTTCAGTCTGAACGCCTGAGGGAAGTAGTAAACAGGGTTTACAACAAGGTTCCCTATTATCGCCAGATTTTTGATGGGGAAGGAATTAAGCCTGGGGATATAAAGGGAGTTCAGGACTTATCCAGGCTTCCCTTTACTACCAAGGATACACTTCGGGGGAATTACCCCTATGGCTTGTTTGCGGAACCGTTATCGAAAATAGTAAGGGTGCACGCATCTTCGGGCACTACGGGGAAGCCAACGGTGGTAGGTTATACAAGAAAAGACCTGGATACCTGGGCAGAGCTTATTGCCAGAATAGTGGTGCAGGCGGGAACTACTGAAGAGGATATCGTCCAGATATGTTTTGGCTATGGCCTGTTTACCGGGGGTTTTGGCCTGCATTATGGCCTGGAAAAGCTGGGGACTGCAATTATTCCCGCTTCTATAGGGAACACCCGGCGTCAGATTATGCTGATGGAGGATTTTGCTACATCAGTGCTTGTTTCCACACCTTCCTATGCCCTTTACATGGCAGAAGTGCTGGAGGATATGGGAGTGAAAAGGGATAGGCTGAAGTTAAGGCTGGGCCTGTTTGGCGGTGAGCCCTGGACAGAAAGTATGAGGGAGCAGATCAAGGCCAAATGGGATATTACAGCTACAGATAATTATGGATTAAGTGAAATTATAGGCCCGGGAGTTTCCGGGGAGTGCCTGGAATTTAGAGGCCTGCATATTTCCGAGGATCATTTCATACCGGAAATAATTGATCCGGAAACGGGAGAAAGCCTGGACTACGGCCAGGAAGGGGAGCTGGTGTTCACAACTTTAACCAAGGAGGCTTTTCCCGTAATACGTTACCGGACCAAGGACATATCTGTTCTCTGGGATGAGCCCTGCTCCTGCGGGCGCACTACTGCCAGGATGAAGAAGGTTACCGGCAGAACCGATGATATGCTTATTATACGGGGGGTTAATGTTTATCCCTCCCAGATAGAAAGTGTCCTTATGGAGATAAAGGGGGTAGCACCTCACTACCAGATTATGGTGGAAAGGAGAGGGCACCTGGATGATATGGAAGTTAAGGTGGAACTGGAGGAGCAGCTCTTCACAGGCAGTTTCCGGGACCTGGAGGATGTAGAGAAGAAGATCAGGAGCGGCCTGAATTCTGTGCTGGGGATAGATGTAAATGTTAAGCTGGTTGAGCCCAGGACCCTGGAGCGCAGCGAAGGTAAATCCAAGAGAGTTATAGATAAAAGAAATCTAACTAATTCATAAATACTTGCAAGTTCCTATTCTTATTACTACAGCGTGGCTAGCGGATTCTGTTTAATGATAAATTTTTCGCTGTAGTGTTATATTAATTTCACTATTACTGAT
>CAYYWR010000373.1:0-1871 GCA_964474145.1 uncultured Syntrophomonadaceae bacterium | reverse complement strand
GCTGTTTCTGTTTGAATCCAGAATCCCATGGCTTTAGCCGTGGGAGTATGTCAATCCTGATGATTTCATAACAAAGTATTTTGAATCCCTCTAATCGCCGGGCTTATGCTCGGGGTTTTAGAAGATTATTTAAGTAACAACGGCTTAGTAAAGTGTGCTGTTAACCTGGGAAAGGAGAATTCATTTGGCAAAAATAATGAAGGCTGCAGAGATGGAAAAATGTATAGGTTGTTACTGCTGTATGTTGGCCTGTGCCAGACAGGTCCACAGCTCTCTTTCTTTAGATCGTTCCGGTATCCACATTCGCACCCTGGGAGGTTTGACTGCGGGATTCCAGGCGATTGTCTGCCTGGCCTGCCTGCCGGCACCCTGTGCAGAAGTCTGTCCCACCGGTGCTTTCCGTCAGAGGAAGGGAGGAGGAGTCCAGTACAGCAGAGAAGCCTGTATTCGTTGTGGATCTTGTAAGGAGGCCTGTCCTGTGGATGCCATAATCATGGACCGCGAAACCGGAGAGCCTGTGGTCTGTTTCCACTGCGGACGCTGTGTCCCTTTTTGTCCTCACAGCTGTCTGGTTATGACGCAGGGTAAAAAGCCCAAAGGAGATGTGATATAATGCTTTCTCATGGTTATGTTAGAATAATGGAGGTAAACCTTGACAAGGGGAAAGGAAGGGTTATCAAACGGGAAGACCTGGTAAACTGCCTGGGGGGTAGCGGCCTGGCGGCAGCTCTGTACCAGGAGTATGGCCTTCCGGAAGAATCACCCTTTCATCCGGACCAACCCCTAATCTTTGCCATAGGACCCCTTAATGGACTTTTTCCCTTGATGAGCAAGGTAGTGCTGGGATTTAAATCCCCCTACAACGGGTATTATGCCGAAACCCATGCCGGGGGGCGCATGGGTACAATAATGCGTTTTGCGGATATTGATGCCCTGGTTATCCGGGGGAAGGCCCAAAGTCCGTCTTACCTGGTTGCGGGTTCCCGGGAAATGAACGTAAAGGATGCCCGTCACCTTTGGGGTCTCGACACTACCTTAACAGCCCGCCTGATCCGGCAGAAGGAAGCCAGGGCCCATGGGAAACGCAGCATTTTGAGGATTGGAGTTTCCGGGGAAAACCTGGTTAAAATTGCTGGGATTAACGTGGATACATTTCGCCATTTTGGGAGGTTGGGGGCCGGTGCCCTCATGGGCTCAAAATTCCTTAAAGCCATAATGCTTATTGGAGACACCTCCTTTGACCTGGATTTTGGCTCTTCCTATGAAAAGCTTTACAAGAAACTGTTCCAGGACCTGGTGGGGTCAGATATGATGACGAAATATCACGGTCTTGGGACAACGGGAAACGTTCTTCCCTTAGAGAAGATGAAATCCCTGCCCGTGAAAAATTTGCAGGCCACTACTTTCCCTGAAGCAGAAGGAATTTCCGGAGAGTACTTTGCCGATAACCTGCTCCTGAGGCAGATTGCCTGTACCGGCTGTCCCATCGGCTGCATACATATCGGCCTGCTGCGGGAGAAATTTGGGGAGGAGCATGAACATGAATACTGCTACCGCCAGGTTTCCTATGATCATGAACCGGTTTTTGCCATGGGGAGCATGCTGGGAATTTCCCGGGCGGAAGAAGTCATCACCCTGCTGGATCAGGTGGAGAAATTCGGACTGGACGTAATTAGCGCCGGAGTGGCCCTGGCCTGGGCCACGGAAGCCCTGGAGAAGGGATTGATTTCAAAGGAAGAGACTCTGGTTCTTTATAAGTTCGGCAGCAGTAAAGAATATTTGGAGGGAATACAGTACCTGTCCGAA
This sequence comes from uncultured Syntrophomonadaceae bacterium, assembly GCA_964474145.1. Taxonomy (GTDB): domain Bacteria; phylum Bacillota; class Dethiobacteria; order SKNC01; family SKNC01; genus PWHX01. The sequence goes on along the minus strand of CAYYWR010000373.1, from coordinate 65 downwards.
GGAACCAATGAATTCTACCGGCTGTTGGGGGAGGGGGTTTCTGCCGCTGCATCTAATTACGGAGG
>CAYYWR010000372.1:0-1880 GCA_964474145.1 uncultured Syntrophomonadaceae bacterium | reverse complement strand
CACCACTGCCCCCCGGGTCAGCAGCTGGTATGTAGATGCCGTATTGATAGTGGCCAGTTTTACAGCAGTTACCGGATCCAGCCCCAGTTTTACCGCCTCTTTAAGAACATAGTTGATGTGTCCCCGATTCAGCAGGTCATGGGCTTCCAGGTCATCAGACCCGAAGAGAAACTGCCCGCAGTTTTTTTTATTAACTGCAGGAAGGAGTTCTCTCAGGTTGCGGGCTGCCGTCCCTTCCCGGATAATAACCTTCATGCCCAGGGCACTTTTTTCCCGGGCCTCCTCCAGGAAAGTGCACTCGTGGTCTGTATGAATGCCGGCCGCCAGATATGCCTGCAGATGGGTTCCAGACAAACCCGGGGAATGACCATCCAAAATTTTATTTACCCCGGCAGCCGCTATAAGTTTCTCCAATACCTCAGGGTCCTTAAAAAGAACCCCGGGATAGTTCATCATTTCACCCAGGCCAACAACCCTGGAATTCTGCAACAGCTTATCCACATCCTCTGTGCTGAGCTGTGCTCCGGAGGTTTCCATATTCGTAGCAGGCACACAGGAAGGAACTGTAAAGAAAAAGTCTACCGGCAGTCCTTTGCTGGATCTCAGCATATATTCCACCCCTGCAGCACCCAGGACATTAGCAATTTCATGGGGATCGGCAATTACTGCGGTGGTACCCCACCTTACCGCCGCTTCGGCAAAATTACGGGGGCTCAGCAGGCTGCTCTCAATGTGAATATGTGCATCTATTAACCCTGGTATAAGGTACTGCCCTTCCAGGTCAATTGTTTCCCGGGCCTCTTGGTATGCTTCACCCACCCCGGCTATGGTGTTATCCACTAACATCACGCTGGTTTTTTGTATTTCTCCTGTAAAAACATTCACTACCCGGGCATTAAGCAGCAGAAAATCTCCCGGTTGCTCCCCCCTGGCAGCATCAATTATTCTGCTCAACTGTCCTCTTTCCATCTTACACCCTCTTTACTCAAATATTCTCTGCAGCTCTTTTTGAACTTCCCTTTACTGGTCGGCATTTGATTGGTCTAAAATTTTACTATATACATTTACAAGATCTCGCTCTGACTCTTCGGTATAGACAATCTTATAAATCATGCCCATATTCCTTAGTGATTCGCTCATCTACCTTATATCCACCTGCTTTTTCACTTTTTGAAAGACTTCTTCCGCCATTTCTTCATCATCTAGATGACGGGTAATCTAAAAAGGTTTCCCCCTCTATAAGCAGCTATAACACCAAAAGAACGGTTGTTCTCTTCAACAAACTGCCATATTCTAGATAAAGAATTTTCATCTATCCTTCTTTTTAAAATTTCTTCAGACCACTCATTATAACTAGAAAACCCCCATATATCCGAATGCATATTTTCATCAGATTTTCTATTATCGTTATCATCTTTTTCTACTCTATAAACATTTTCCATAATAAGCTGCTGTAATCTCTATATTTCCCTCTTTTTTTATTGTTTTTTACCATCTCAATTAATTAAACATTGGAATATTGATAAGTCGAACCCATTTTACTTAGTTCTCTTAGTTCCAGAATAAGTAAAAGCTTTGCGGTTCATTTTAATTAAGCTACCCTTATCAATTCCTATCTCCATACCACAGGAACATTTTATTTTATTTTCTTCTTTATTGGGCTTTATGTAAAGCTTTATAATCCTTATTTTATAGCATCTTAAAACTTCACCCTTACCAATTTTATCATATTTCCAGAGTTTGTTTTTACATCCCGCACATTTAATTATTAGCATATAATGCCACCAACTATTTAATCAGGTTTTAGCCATTTCTTATGGCTAGGAACATAATAGCTCATAAACTCATACCACCCAAGTATCTTTATAAACTGTTAATCT
>CAYYWR010000371.1:0-1896 GCA_964474145.1 uncultured Syntrophomonadaceae bacterium | reverse complement strand
TCTGCTGGGAACACCAGGTGGAAGAGGTCATCATTGCCATGCTCAACGCTTCCCACCAGGTCATCAGGAATATCATCCGCACCTGTAACGACCTGGGCGTAAAGGCTAAAATAATGCCCCCGGTACACCACCTGATTTCTGGAAAAGTAACGGTGAGCAGCATCCGGGAGGTAAACATTGAAGACCTCCTGAGAAGGGACCCGGTGAAGCTTAATATTGAGGAAATATCCGGCTACATCCGGGGGAAGAAAGTCCTGGTCACCGGAGCAGGGGGCTCCATAGGCTCGGAGCTGTGCCGGCAGATAATAGAGTTTGGCCCGGAGAGGATAATTCTCTTTGACAACTCGGAAAACAGCCTCTTTGATATACATAGGGAATTAAAGGAAACCCACGGGGAGGACAGGCTCCTGGCCAAAATAGGGGACATCCAGAACAGGGAACGGGTGCACTCCATATTTAATGACTTTGCCCCGGAGGTGGTCTTCCACGCAGCGGCCCATAAGCACGTGCCCCTCATGGAGCATAACCCCCAGGAAGCCGTAAAAAACAATGTCTTCGGCACCCGGAACGTGGCAGAGGCAGCAGACAGCTTTGGGGCTGAAAGGTTTGTCCTGATTTCCACCGACAAGGCGGTAAACCCCACCAGCGCCATGGGGGCCACCAAGAGGGTAGCAGAAATAATAGTACAGGCCCTGGCCAACAGGTCGGACACCTCCACCGCCTTCTGCTCCGTGCGCGTTGGAAACGGCCTGGGGAGCAGGAGCAGCGTGGTGCCCCTGTTTCAGGAGCGCATTAAAAAAGGAGGGCCCGTTACTGTAACCCACCCGGAGATGACCAGATACTTCATGACCATCCCCGAAGCCTGCCAGCTGGTGATAGAGGCGGGAAGCATGGGCAAAAAGGGAGAGATCTTCATCCTGGACATGGGGGAACCCATCAAAATTATGGACCTGGCCAGTGACCTGATAAAGCTGTCGGGTTATGAGCCGGAGGTGGACATCCCTATAACTATAACGGGAATACGGGAGGGGGAAAAGCTCCAGGAAGAGCTCATGACGGACAGGGAAAAGACGGCCATCACCAGCCACGAAAGAATTTACGTTACCCGGGAAGATGCCCTGAACATAAGGGAAATAAAAAAAGAGATTAAGATGCTGGGCATGATAACCTCTTATGACTTGAGCCACGTCTCCCGGGAACTGGAAAGCTGGCTGGATGAGGATTGGGTAAAAAGCGTTTAATTAGAACAGGACATCAGGATAAGCGTTGTTTTAATAATTCCCTGAAGTCCTCCCGGATATCCTCCCTTTCCAGGGCAAAATCCACAATTGTCTTCAGGTATCCCATTAAATCTCCGGCACTGTACCAGGTGCCCTGGAAGGAATAGGCCACCACGGGCTCCTCTCCGGCCAGGTCATTTAGCGCATCGGTGAGCTGTATCTCTCCGCCGCTGCCCGGTTCTGTCTTCTCCAGGAAAGGAAATATCCGGGGGCTTATAACATACCTGCCCACTATGGCCAGGTTGGAGGGGGCCTTTTCCGGGGAAGGCTTTTCCACCAGCTCCTCCACCCTGCAGGACCTTCCTGTGATTTCACCCCTTTTTTTTACTATGCCGTATCTGCTTACCTCTCCGTAGGGTACTTCCTTTACCCCTATGACGCTGGCCTGCTCCTTCTCATATATATCCATCATCTGCCTGAGGCAGGGAACTCCCCCCTTGTTGGCCACTAAATCCTCCCCCAGAAGCACCCCGAAGGGTTCCTGGCTGCCCACGAACTTTCTGGCGTACAGGAGGGCATGACCCAGACCCAGAGGCTCCTTCTGCCGGATGTAGTGAATATTGATGCTGGCGGTTTCCCTTATCTTTTCCAGCAGCTCCCGGTGTCCCTTTTTCTC
>CAYYWR010000370.1:451-1896 GCA_964474145.1 uncultured Syntrophomonadaceae bacterium | reverse complement strand
GCTCCGGGTCCGCTGAAACCGTCCCCGTGGCACCGCTTTTGGTTTATTAAAACTTTCCTTGTTAAACTTTATCTTAAATAAGTGTTTAAATCAAGTTGGATATATCTTGCTGCAGGGAATAAAAAGAAAGCTTGTTGGGGAATTTATCCTTTAACAAGCTTTCTTTCCTCTTTTGATTTTTTTTGAGGGGCATCAGGGGACACTGCTGTATTCTCCTTTGACACTCCTTTAACAGCCCTCTGGTTCTCAAGCTTTTAATATAGCTTCCTGCCAGGTGCCCTTCATGTCCTTGAGGAGACCTTCTACTTCAGTTAGAATTTCTTCGTCCTTTTTAATGTTTGCCTCCACCAGGCGGCTGCTCATGTATTCATAGAGGTTGTAGAGGTTTGCAGATATGTCTCCGCCCTTATCCATGTCTAAAAAAGTCATGAGTTCGGTGACAATATCCTGTACCTTAATTATATTGTTGTTTGCCTTTTCAATGTCTTCATCTGCAATGCCGTCCCGGGCAGCCTTAATAAACTTTAATGCGCCGTCATAGAGCATGATTAAAAGTTTTCCCGGTGAAGCTGTATCTATCTGGTTTTGCTGATACTTCTGGTAAGGATTGGCCAGCATTTTAACACTCCCCTTCTTTATCTCTTTTCATCCACGAAAAATCCTATCATGTCTTGAATTTGCCCTACCAGGTTTACCAGTCTTTCCGGTGGCAGTTCCTTAATGGCTTCTTCACCTCTATTTATGTCAATGACTTCTACCATAACCCTCTCGGGCTCTTCATTGATTTGAAAGCGCAAGTTGGAGTTTACCGCGTCTGCTGCGTCATTAGCCTGTTTGACTGCCTCTTCTAATTCCTGATTCCGCTGGTATATTTCTTCCCCGGGTAAAGGCTTACCCCTGATGACCTCCTGCCTTTTTCTCACTTCAGCATCAGCAGTTGTGTGTTCTGTTCTTTGAATCTCCGTTTTCTCCGTCTGCTCTTTAATCCTGTTCATGGTCAAGTGATCGGTTCCATCGACTCTCATAGCATCACCTCAATACTTTTAGTTTTATACTTTTAGCTTTATTTAGGTTTATACTTTATGCTTCTTTATATTATATCGGCACTTTTTATAATTTATAAAGTGCTTTTTTTAAAAAAATGCAAAAAAATCACCCAAATTTTCAGCCGTGGGTTTAATTTGTTATTTCAAGTTTACCAATCTTTTCATGCAGCCGGGCAATTTGCTTGTTGCAGGCCCTGACCCGAGAGCTTAAAGCTTTCATGATTTTAAAAATCAGTTTGGGGTTTTCGCAAAAACATTTCTGGAAATTGCTTTGGTTGATAACCAGTAACCTGGAGGGCACCAGGGCCATAACACTGGCGCTGCGAGGTTCCTTTTCCAGCAGTGACATTTCTCCAAAGAAATGCCCCTGTTCCAGGTTAGCCAGGACTGTTTTTGAAT
>CAYYWR010000370.1:0-441 GCA_964474145.1 uncultured Syntrophomonadaceae bacterium | reverse complement strand
TTCCCCAATGTATACTTCAAGCTTTCCGTCCATAACTACAAACATGTTATTTCCCAGGTCTCCTTCCCTGAAGAGCACCTGGTTTGCTTCTAATTCAACATATTCAGCCATGGAAATTTCCCTCCTTAACTATTTTTAAAGTAATCAGGCAACCTAACCATCTACGAGGAGCTGGACCCGGACCCTGCTGCAAAAGTCCATGAGCCGGGAGAGGCTTTCATGCACTTCCCCTGTCAGGGACTTGAGGATCTGGAGGTCTTCACCGAAATCCAGATTCCAGACCAGCTCCTGGAGATTCTCCTCCAGCTCATATAAGAGGTCAGCACCCTCTGTTTCTGTTTCTTCCTCCACCAGCAGTAGAATCCGGGTCAGCACTTTAGTGCTCCAGTCCAGGGCCTCTTTACAGGCCAAAAGCTGTTTCCCCGCCGGGTAGTTTTCCCC
>CAYYWR010000369.1:0-1902 GCA_964474145.1 uncultured Syntrophomonadaceae bacterium | reverse complement strand
ATTGTTGCCATGAACAAGTTATTATCCGTCAAGTGCGTGTTATTATTTAGCCTGCGCATGTTATTATGTGCCGTTTTTTATTGTTACAGAGATACAAAGAGAATCAAGGAGTTTCAAGGATTTCAGGTGCAGGAAAATATCACTGTAAACAAGAACGGAGGGCATCCTATGTCTCTGGAAATCTACAGGTATCGCCTACTAATAGAAAAAATGCCCTGTGCCTTTGCCTATTACCGGATAATTACAGATGAGCGGGGAACCCCTGTTGACTATGAATTTTTAGAAGTAAATGAATCCTTTGAAAAAATCATGGGCTTTGACAGGGAAAAAGTTATCGGCAAAAAAGTTACATCAACCCATCCCGACATTAAAAATTCTTTTACTGATTTGATAGACGCCTGTGGCAAAGTAGTGCCTGTATTGAGCACTTTATTGAGCCTGCAAATAGCTGGTATGAGATTACTGCTTACAGCAGCGAACCAGGCTTTTTTGCCGTGGTTTTCAGGGACATTAGGGACGAACACAGGCAAGCACAGGAAACCTTACAGGAAAGCGAGGCCAAGTTTAAGGCACTTTTCCATGAAAAAGGGGATGCCACCTTTATTTACAGTATGAAGGGGAACATCCTGGAAGTTAACCAGGCAGCCTGTGAGCAGCTGGACTACAGCCGGGAAGAGCTGTTGGAAATGACCCTGAAAGATATCGATACACCGGAGTATTTCGCCCTGGCCCCTCAACGGTTTGATCTTCTTAAACAGCATGGCAAAGCGCTCTTTGAGACAGCCCATGTACGGAAAGACGGGCATATAATACCTGTGGAGATAAACGCCTGTCTTATTCAGTATGGCAATGGCAAAAGCCCGGCGGTAATGAGTGTCGCCCGGGATATTGCCCAGCGCAAGCGCAACGAAGAACGCCTGAAACATCTTAGCCTCCACGACCAGCTTACAGGGCTTTACAACCGGACTTTTTTTGAAGAAGAGTTGCGGCGTTTGGGCAAAGGCAGGGAGCATCCCATTACCATTATTTCCTTTGACCTGGACGGCTTAAAACTGGCAAATGACACTATAGGCCATAATAAAGGGGATAAACTATTAAATGCATGCGCAGACGTTTTAATGGATTCTTTGCGGAGCTCTGATATACTGGCCCGGATAGGAGGAGACGAATTCGCTGCTATCCTTCCTAAAACCGATGGCAAATCCGGCAAAGAAATAGTAAGGCGGATAAGGTCCCGGGTAGAAAAATACAACCTGGAGCATAAGGATGGCATGCACTTAAGCATTTCCATAGGCCTGTCTACGGCAGAGAATAAAAATAAGTCCCGGGAAAAAACCTATAGGGAGGCGGACGATCTCATGTACCGGGAGAAGCTGCACAGGGGCGCCGGGGCAAAATCCCAGATTATCCAGTCCCTTATGGTTGCCTTAAAGGAAAGGGACTATATTACCGAAGGCCATGCCCGGAGGCTGGAAGAAATATGCCTTGAAACAGGGAAAAGGCTTAAATTATCCCGGAAAAAACTTTCAAACCTGTCCCTCCTGGCCCACATGCACGACCTGGGGAAAGTAGGAATACCCGACAGTGTATTATTCAAGGAAGGTCCCCTTACTAGTGAGGAGTGGGCAGTCATGCGTCAGCACTCGGAAAAGGGCTACCGTATCGCCCTTTCCTCTCCAGAATTATTCGAAATTTCAGACCTTATACTAAAGCACCATGAACGGTGGGATGGAAATGGTTACCCCCTGGGGTTAAACGGGAAAACAATACCCATAGAGTGCCACATACTGTCCATTGCGGATGCCTTTGATGCCATGACCAGCCACAGGCCTTACCAGGAAGTCCTGAGCAGGGAGGAGGCTCTATTTGAACTGAAACAATGTGCCGGCACGCAGTTTGACC
>CAYYWR010000368.1:0-1928 GCA_964474145.1 uncultured Syntrophomonadaceae bacterium | reverse complement strand
CATGTCTGCCTCGCCCTTTTCATCATTTCCGTTGATGTTAACTCCAATACCCAGGGCTACACCTGTTGCCGTTAACATCAGCACTACCGCCAGTACCACTAAAAATTTTCCCTTTTTCATTTAATTGCCCCTCCTTTTTATTTATTGTTGCTTTCTAATATCCAAGACGGGGCAAAAAGAAAAATGTTACACTGCTTTTTATCAAAATCTAATATGGAGTCCTTGAATCAAACTCGTCGCAATATTCACCCGCTGCAAGGGCAGTGGGCCAGTAGCATTATCAGCGGCTGAGCAGTTACAGACAATTTATATATAGTTTAGAAGGAAATCAGGGCCTTAATGGCTAATAATAAGATATAGAGAAAAAAAGCAACCCGGTTACTTAACCATCGCTAAGCCATTATTTAACCATTGTTTAGCTATCGCTCAACCATTGTTTAACCATCGTTCAACTACTGTTCAACTACTGTTCACCTGGAGGTAAAGTAAGAATGGCAGAAATGTTCAAGTCAAAACTATTCAGGGCTGGAGTCTGGATTCTGTTAATTTTTTTAATAATACTGGTAGGAACACAAATTTCCTTTGTCTTTACTCCTTTTGCAGTTATTATGAAAACGCTATTTTTCCCCTTTTTGATTGCCGGGTTCCTGTATTTTTTGCTCCACCCTTTTGTCAACTGGTTGCAGACAAAAAAAATTCCCCGGGGAATAGCGATTTTTTTGATATACCTTGTTTTCTTTGGAATTCTGGGGTTGATAGCTGCCTTCATCGGTCCAGTCCTGCAAAGGGAAGTTACCAGGCTAATTGTTGAGGCTCCAGAAATTATCAACATGTTGAGGGATAACCTGATCTCCTTACAGAAAAACCCTGTCATCGCCCGGGTGGTAGAAGAAGAGCCACAGCTGATGGAGGAAACAGCCAACTGGCTCACCAATGTTTTAAATAATCTTTTTAGCATAGTTTTACAAAACGTAGTATCTTTTTTTGATTTTGCCGCCGACCTGTTTGTTGTCATTGTTACGGTACCCTTTATACTGTACTATACCCTGAAAGATGGCCACCGCTGGCCGGAAATTCTATACAGGTATCTCCCTGAAAAATATGCCGGAGACATTCAGCACACCATGAGAAAAATGAACAACACCATCAGCTCCTACATCCAGGGCATCTTTGTTGTCTGTGTCTGTGTGGGTATCCTGGTTTACGTTGGCTATTTAATTATCGGACTGGATTACCCCCTCCTTTTGGCCACCTTTGCCATGTTTACAAACGTTATCCCTTTTTTGGGTCCCGTTATCGGTATAATTCCAGGGATAATTGTAGCTGCTCTCCACTCACCCCTGATGGTGCTGAAAGTAGTAGCCATCGTAGTAGTTGTTCAGCAGGTGGAAAGCCTCCTCATTTCCCCTCAGGTCATGGGGAAAAAACTGGCCATTGGCCCTCTGACGGTTATACTGGTAATCCTGGTATCCGGCAGGATGGCGGGACTATTAGGTATGATCCTGGCCCTGCCCACCTTTATGATTTTAAAAATAATCACCAGCCATATCTATAACTTTCTCCAGACCTCAAAACCCTCAAAGCAGGAGAAATAAACAGGATAACGTATATCCTATGGTATCCTGCAGTATTTCATCCTCAGAAAGCTGGATGTCACCTGATTTACTTTGCGCTTGCTGCATGGCAATAGCAGAGGAATTTTGAAGGACAATCTCAATAAAACTACCGGAGCAATATCTCCAGTATCTCTCCTGGAGCACTTACCATGTAGTCAGGAGATTCTTGTATGACTATGTCCACAGCGTCAAATCCCCACTCTACCCAGATGATTTTTACGCCGCTTTTTTTACAGGCCAGGATATCCCTCTGCTCATCTCCAACATAAATTGCTTCAGAGCTTTTCAGTTTATTGTCCCTCAAGAACTTTT
>CAYYWR010000367.1:0-1934 GCA_964474145.1 uncultured Syntrophomonadaceae bacterium | reverse complement strand
AGGGAAGCCTGGCCCTGGGTGCCACCCGGTGGCAAACCATAGTGGGCGTTGTTGTTCCCTCTGCCCTTCCCGGAATAATAACCGGCATAATATTAAGTGTCGGTAGAGCCGTGGGAGAGTCTGCCGCCGTAATTCTAACGGCAGGAAGTTCCCTGGGCGTGCCCAAATCTTTACTCGACCCCGGCCGCTCCATGTCAGTCCACCTTTATATACTGGCAGCCGAAGGCATCTCCATGGAAAATGCCTATGCTACGGGTTCAGTGCTTATTATTGTTATTGTTATGATTAACTTTGCAGCCAACTATTTGACACATCGACAGAGGACCAAAACCAGCTAAAAATAATGATAGTGTCCACTTATATATAATCACTCATGGTGATTTCTTCCTGAAGTTTTTTTAAAAGCTTTTTAAAAGCATTACAGCTTTATAATGTGAAAAATCAAATATTTTGCTGTACTACAGTGCAGTTAGGAAAGGTTACGCTTATTGCTCTTCCTCCATGCTGCTTAACTGAACCAGCCTTTTTATAATTATTTTCATCATGTTGTTAAGCTTCCGGTTTACTGCTGTTAAGTCCTTTAGTTCCTTTTCGTATTCGTAATTAACAATAAATAAGGTTGTGGTAAGGTATATTATCAGCTCACACAACAACTGTTCAATATACATGGGATTGTAATAGCCGCCAAACACAATACAGTTCAAATCATCCTGAACACCACTGTAGTACTTGGCAGATTCTATATTGTTGTGGGTCATCTTGCAGTACTCACTATAAAGAAGAGAGCGCTCCTGATCCAGCTTAAGATTTTTCCTGACCTGGCCGGGCTTAATTATCTTGCCCTGCAACCAGCCATCAATTTTATCAGGATACTTATAGAAGTATTCCAGCAGCCACTGGGTTTCCAAAACCTGCCGGATAACAGCCGCCGAATCAATAAGCATCCCCCGCTCCAGCAAAACAAAAGCACTTAAAGAATGATTAAATATTCTGGCCATTAAAAGAAAGGTTACTTCATCCCTGATCTTTATCTCTGGCAGGTCAAGCTCCTCTTTTAGCTTTTTAACCGTGTTTAAATATATATCGGACAAGCTGGTAAAGAGACTGTAAAGGCTTTTAAACTCCTCTTTAAACCTCTGGGAAATGCTTTCCTGAAAGCTGATGATGGAATGCAAGTCCTCCATTTCCCCAAAGATTTCTTTAAAGTTCATCTAAATCAACTCCAAAAAAATAATAATTAAATAAATAGTTCCACAGACACTTGGGAAAAACCTTTATTATTAATTTAATGATTCAGTAGTTCAATCATACAGTACTTCAGTATTATTGTATTTTTGCAGTTTAAATACCTATCTATCATTCAAGCAAGTATAACAGGATTAAGCAATTATAAGGATTTATTATTACAAACAGTCATACCGGCTAGAAAGGACATTAAGGATTTTACAAGAATTATTAATGAAAATATTATTATGAGGAGAAACTTAATGAACCCTGTCAATACAGATAAAAAAACCGTGGTAAAAATTTTTGCAAAACTTCCAAAAGATACAGTTATCGGAGAGTTTTCCGGCAGGGATAGCGCAGCGGCTATTATCAAATCCCTGGAGCGGTGGGATATTGATAACATTTTGCCGGTAGCTTCCTTTGCTGGAATAGAGTATGGAGACATGCAGATTTTAGAAAAAAACCATGAATATACAAAAAAAAGAATTGAAGGTCTATGGGGAGAAGAAAAAGAGCTGTTTCCTCTTGTCTACTACAGCAACCCCTGCTTATGGAGCGTTATTAACGCCAGGCTTACTTCTGTCCTTATCAAAAAGTTTGGATTTTACACTCCATGCATTGGTTGCCACGCTTACTTTCATATTCTAAGAGCACCCATGGCTCTCAAGCTGGGAAAAATAATTATATCCGGAGAAAGGGAAAGTCAC
>CAYYWR010000366.1:0-1941 GCA_964474145.1 uncultured Syntrophomonadaceae bacterium | reverse complement strand
AACGGTACAGGAAAAGCTGTGGATAAAGAGATGTTTAAGGTGGACTGGGACCAGGAGGATGTGGAAAAGGGTGGCTTTGACCATTTTATGTTAAAAGAGATATACGAACAACCTGATGCTATAAAGCAGACTTTGAAGGGACGACTGGACCTGGATTCTACTGCCATTAAACTGGAAGAGTTGTCTCTGGCGGAGGAAGAGTTGAGGGAAGTGGAAAAAATTAATATTGTAGCCTGCGGGACGGCTTACCATGCTGGCCTGGTAGGTAAATACGCTATAGAAAGACTTACAGGTATTCCTGTAGAAGTGGAGCTGGCCTCTGAGTATCGTTACCGCAACCCAATTATTAAACCGGGCAAGCATCTGGTTATAGTAATCAGCCAGTCAGGGGAGACGGCGGATACTCTGGCAGCTCTGAGGGTCTCCAAGAGTCTGGGGGCCAAAGTTCTGGCAGTTACTAATGTTGTAGGAAGTTCGGTAGCCAGGGAGTCTAACTCGGTTATACATACCTGGGCCGGCCCCGAGATTGCGGTGGCTTCTACCAAGGCCTATATTACCCAGCTTATTGTTATGTATCTGGTAGGGATTTATATTGCCCAGGTAAAGGAAAGCACTTCAGCGGGGGATTTGAAAGAAATAATAGATGGGTTAAGGTGTATCCCCAGCCAAGTTGAGGCACTTTTGGAACAGGCCGAAGGCATAAAAGATATGGCTGAGAGAATTTCTTTAAAGGATAATATGTTTTTCATCGGGAGGGGCATGGATTACGCTGTAGCCCAGGAAGGTTCTTTAAAATTAAAAGAGATATCTTATATTCATGCCGAAGCCTATGCAGCAGGAGAGCTGAAGCACGGAGCCCTGGCCCTGATAACGGAAAACGTTCCAGTTATCTCCCTGGCAACGCAAAAGCATGTCTATGATAAAACCCTCAGCAATATTAAGGAGGTTAAGGCCAGGGATGCCCATGTAATCGCTCTGGCTATAAGAGGAGATGAGGAGATCCAAAAGGAAGTTGATGAGGTTATCTATGTTCCGGAAAACAACAATCTCTTAATGCCCCTGTTATCTGTAGTTCCACTACAATTGCTGGCCTATTATGCAGCCCTGGCCAGGGACTGTGATGTAGATAAGCCTAGAAACCTGGCCAAAAGCGTGACGGTAGAATAAGGGCTGTAACTACGCTCCAATAACAAATGCTTAATAATAAAAAAGTTGTTTAATTTTTAAAAAAGATGTTTAAAAATAATATGCCATGAAGCATTTTAGTTATGCTTCATGGCATAATTTTCATTATTATTCATATTCACTATGTGAACAGATTTAAATAAGTAAGAATGAACAGTGCCTCAATCACTTTTTTAAAGCAGTTTAAAGGTCAATATAAAGGTCGATAAACAAAAAAATTCCATCTGCCAACGGGTAACAAAAAGTACTTATCTCCAGGCCGGATTCCAGGTCATTGTAAGGATCCGAAAGTATACCCTGCTTAAAAAGCTTTGCCTTTAACAAAAGAGGGAAAAAATAGGGTCGCCAGCCCCAGTAACTCATGTAGTATTCCGGGTGTCGGGACCAGGTGGTGGAAGGACGTTTCCTGGAAAAGTTGGAAGTAACCTGGTATCCTTTCTCCTGACAAATATAAAAACGGAACCATTCTGGAAGAGCTTTTTCCATAACATAGCTTAGATAGTCGTCCAAACGCTGATTATCACTGGCCTCTACCAGGGGTTTCAGCACCTGGTTAGACTGTTCAGCCAGCTGATTTAGTTTCTCCAAAAGCGATGTGCGCACAGAGTTGAACTCTTCCAAATCATCTTTCAAGGCCAGGTGTATATTATTATCTGACTTAATCTCAGGCTGGGGATGGGAAAAAAAGTATCCCTGGTAGTACCGGGCCCCTGCCCGCAGGCCAGCAATAAGCTGTTGCCTGGTTTCAATGCCTTC
>CAYYWR010000365.1:0-1942 GCA_964474145.1 uncultured Syntrophomonadaceae bacterium | reverse complement strand
ATGGTTTGGAAACTGCCTCAAGCCCCTGGCTGCATTGGTCAAATTTGGAGTATTTCGGACAATGTTAATCATTATTAAGTTAAACCCAAGTGTTAACATCGCAAAATATAAACCTCTAAGACGTAATGCAGGCAAGGCCAGCACAACTCCAAAAATTGTTCCGGCAATCCCCCCCACAATTAATGCCAGAATAAAGGGATATTGGTTGTTTAATAGAAATGAGGGGAGATTCAAACTAACAATATCAGTCTTGAAAAATACAGGTAAAGTTAAGTATGCGGCTGGATAAGCACCAGCTAAAATAATACCTCCATGGCCCAAAGAAAATAAGTCTGTCCATCCATTGGTAATATTTAGTGAAACAGCCCATATGATATTAATTCCAAAAAGCAGAAATAAGTACCGATAAAGACGGGGGATATGGTTTTCCATTAGATACATGAAAATAATTATAACTATAATGGGAATTAAGATTTTATATAATTGTAGATCCTGATTTTTCTTTAACATTAAAAATCCTCCCTCACTGTATATTAGAACGGAAAATTCCGCTTGGCTTGAAAATAAGTATAATGAAAAATACTATCCACACAAATAGAGGTCTTAAACCTGTAAGGTGTTCTGGTAAAAATGCAATAAATAATACCTGCCCTACTCCAATAATAAATCCTGCTACAATAGCACCCATTACATTACCAATCCCACCTAAAACGGAAGCTACAAAACACTCGATTACCGGAACAACTCCCATAGTTGGTGTTAAGGATCCAAATCTTATACCATAAAATAAGGCACCAATTCCTGCCAGAGTAGAGGATAATGCAAAGGCAATAATGATCAGCTTCTCAGAATTAATTCCCAGAGCAGAAGCAGTTGATAAATCATAAGAAATTGCTCTCATAGCAATACCAGTTTTGGTATTGTTAATAAATAATACCACCAAAGCTCCAATTATAATAGTCAAGACAAAGATAACAATATTTTTTCTGAAGATAATCAGATCTCCTACAAAATGAACTCCCTTTAAAAAATCAGGATATACGAAGCGTCTAGATACATCACCATAAAACATAATAATAATATTCCTCAGAGCGATTGATACAGCCAGAGAAGTAATAAAGAGCGGTATCATACCTGCGCCTCTCAATGGTTTAAAAGCAATTCTTTCTATTATTAGACCAATTATGATTGCTCCTACTATAGCTGCTAATACCCCATAACCAAAGGACAGACCATAAACAGAAACAGCAAAATAGGCTGCAAAAGCTGCAAGCATAAAAACTTCTCCATGAGCAAAGTTAACGAGACCTACTACACCAAAAGTAATAGTATATCCCGCTGATAATAATGCTAAAACACTTCCTCTGGCTAGAGCATTAATCATTTGCTGTAAAAAATAATCCATCCTCCATCTCCCTTTCTTGGCGATATAATTTATCCAACTCCCAAATAAACCTCCTGCACTCTCTGATTATTTTTTAATTCATTTGCTTTCCCTTGTAAAGCTATAGTACCTTTTTCCATTACATAGGCATAATCAGATATATTTAAAGCCAGATTGGCATTCTGTTCTACAAGCAAAATTGAGACGCCTGTCTGATTAATTTTGACCATAGTTTCTCCAACAAATTGTACCAATTGTGGTGCTAATCCTAGAGAGGGTTCATCCAGCAATAATAAATCAGGCTTGGATATTATTGCGCGTCCCAATGCTAACATCTGCTGTTCTCCGCCACTCAACTGTTCTGAAAGCTGATCCTTTCTTTCTTCAAGACGGGGAAAAATTGAATATACCTCTTTTAAATTGTTTTTAAATTCCTTCTTATCACTAATACTGTAAGCTCCGACCCTGAGATTCTCAAGAACTGTTAGATTCCCAAAGACATTCCTGCCTTCTGGACTATAAGCAATTCCCAAATTTGCAGTTCTGTTAGGTGAATAC
>CAYYWR010000364.1:0-1962 GCA_964474145.1 uncultured Syntrophomonadaceae bacterium | reverse complement strand
ATTCTTACCACAGTTCCTTCCAGCTCCATTAAGGAGAGAGTTTCCAGGAATTCCGGCATGTTTTGGGGAAAGGATGCTGCCAGCTGGTCCATGCTGAGAGGGGAAGATTCCAGCAGGCGGCAGATTATAGCCTCCAGGGAACTTGTTGATTTTGATGGGCTATCCTGGCGGTGGGAGGAAGGTTCTTCCGGGACAGAGGGGTCAGTAGGGGTAGTAGGGGTAGTGGAAATAGAGGGGTTAGTAGGTGCAGAAGAAGTAGCGGACTTAGAGGGGGTTGAGGGGGTTGAGGGGGAAGGAGAAGGGAAAGGGAAAGTAGAGGCAGGCGGAGTAGAAGAGATTATGGAAGGCTCAGGATCATGATCAGGGGTAGGCTCAATTTTTTCCGGGCTTTTGGAAAGGGTATCTCCTGTAAGCAGCTGCTGAGGATTTAGATATGGATGGGCTCCTTGAGCCAGGAAGGCGTTAGTTCCCTGGCTTTCTTTATGGTATATGCTGCCCGGAACAGCCAGGACCTGCCGGTTCAGTTCCCGGGCATAATCAGCTGTAAGCAAGGCTCCGCTTTTTTCCCCTGCTTCTACCACCACAACTTTATGGGACCAGGATGCCATCAAGTAGTTTCTCCGGGGAAAGTTGCCTGAGAGTGGCATATTGTGGCCTCCTGCTGCTGCTATCAGTATGTACTGGACAAGGGCTTCCTGGCCCTGCACTTCTTTAAAGTCTATCTGGGAACAGGTATCGGAAGCAGGTAATTCCAGGTCATTTTCTTCCCGCAGGGCGTCATAAGCTATTTCTCCGGTTAAAAACTGGATCACTTCTGTTAGGCTATCAAATCCGTATGCCTCAATGCCTTTTACCAGGGAAGCTTCTTTCAAGTTTTCCCTGGGAACTATGATTTTTTTTATGCCATAGCTTTTTGCTGCCATTACCATGGGCAGCACACCTGAGCAGGGCCTGATGTGGGCATTGAGGGATAGCTCACCTATAAAGCCGTACTCATCTGCTTCTTCCAGAGGAATCTGCTGAGTCTGCATTAACAGGCCCAGGGCCATGGGGAGATCAAAATGGGAACCGCTTTTTTTTATGTCCCCGGGAGCCAGGTTAATAACAATTTTAACCTTGGGAAATTCGTATTTAGCTTGAATTAGCGAGGCCTGCACCCTTTCCCGGGCTTCCTTTATGGCAGTATCGCCCAGTCCCACTACGTTTATGGAGGGTTTTCCGTAAATGGTGTCGGTTTCAACCTCCACCAGATAGCTGTCAACTACAGAAAGTGCAAAGCTTTTAGTAACAGTAGCCATCTCATTTATTCTCCTGTTCGTCGTTTTTTACCGGGGTAGTCAGGGTAACTGGAGTAGCTGAAGTAGCTGAAGTAGTTGGAGTAGTTGGAGTAGTTGGAGTAGTTGGAGTAGTTGGAGTAGCTGGAGCTGTAGGGTCGGTTGGAGTGGCAGGGTTGACCAGAGTATCCAGGGTGTCCGGAGTGTTCGGGGTGTCCAAAGCACTGGAAGTTTTCGAAGTGGTCGGGGTGACCGAAGTTTCCGAAACATCTGCAGCATCCGGGGCACCCAGGGCATCTGGAGTGTCCGGGACGTCCAAATTATCTGGAGTTTCCCAGGCTTCCAGGGTGTCCGTGTCCGGGGCATCCGAGGTGTCCAGGGTGTCCGGGACATCCGGGGTGTCCGAAACAATTGGGGTGGAAAGGTAGTTGATTTCCCTTTCTACATACTGCTGATATAATTGGGGGCTGCTGGATTTAAAGTAATCTAAAATCTTATCCTTGGCTAGCATTCCAGTTTTATTTTTCCCATATACTCCCTGTAACTGCTCCACAAATAGTCTAAAGGCCGTTCTACCATTTTTGCCCTAACCGGATTCAAGTGTATATACTTACTTGTCTGCAAATTATGGGCATCAGAGTCGATAATTTCTGAGCGGTATCTCCCCTGGAATAAATGCCCTATAAAT
>CAYYWR010000363.1:0-1968 GCA_964474145.1 uncultured Syntrophomonadaceae bacterium | reverse complement strand
GTTAATTTATGGTGTTTACGGTTATAACTCTGCCCTGGGGATTCCAGCCCACAGAGGCATTCAAGGATTCCCCCACCCACCTCAAGGGTACCATTGTCCTGCCTTCTATTATCTCCGGGGCTACCTCCAGGGTCTCTTCTCTGCCATCTACTACTGCCTTTTTTTCACCTACATGCATTTCTATGTTCCTTCTCCCGGAAACGACTATTTTCCTCTCTTCTTCTACATATTCTACTCTGTGATGCATTCTCTCAAAGAAGTGCCTCATGGGGACCAGGGTCCTGCCCTCCACAATTACCGGGTCCACATCTGTGTAGAGCCTGTTTCCATCTATATATATGGAAACTTCCCCCGGCTCCCTGTCCATTCCTTTTATGCGGGTAATGCCCAGGTTTGTGCCCACCCAGAGGTCTCCCCCGTCATCAAAGGCCAGGCTGTGGAGATAGTTATTGGGGATCATGGTGTTGTGTCTCATGTAGGTGAAAACATCCCCTTTAGTGTCTATTTTTGCCAGGCCGCTGCCCCAGGTGGCAGCCCAGATGTTCCCCCGGGAGTCTTCTGCCAGCTCCCTTATGCCGTCTACCCGCAGGTTGCTGTTCCGGGAGTCGTAAACTGTCCACTCCCCTTCATGGAGCCGGGCTATTCCCCTGGAGCGGGTGGCAAACCAGACGCTGCCGTCCCGGGCGGGTAAAATGTCTACTATGTAGTCCGAGGGAATGTCGGAATTACTGGTGTTGTAATGTTCCCACTGGCCGTCTTCCGCCAGGTATGCCGCGCCCCCTGACTGGCGTATCCTGTATATTGTTCCTATCCAGAGGCCCCCCTGGTCATCGGGAACTATAACCTGGACATTGTTGCTGGGTAAGGGGGTTTCATTTGCGTTATAGTGCTTCCATTCCCCTTTCCCGTCCCGGTAGCTCAAGCCGCGATAGAGCACGCTGTGCCATAGGCCGCCCTTTTTGTCGGCTGCAATAGAGGAAACGTGGGGCTTGGGCAGCTCACTGGACCACTCGTCGTAGGAGTCCCAGTCTCCTTCCGGGGAAAGCTTGCTTACCCCTATGGCAGAACCAAAATAGATGGAGCCGTCGGGGGCTTCTGTAAGGGATCGAACATAATTGTTAAGTAAGCCGCTGTCCGCACTCCTGTACCTGGTCCACTCTCCCTCCGGGGACATGTACAGGGCCCCGCCGCCAAAATCCCCGAACCACATGCCTCCGTCCCGGGCAGGTTCCACAATGCGCACTGATTCAGTTATAAGGGGACTGTTGAACTTGTCGAAGTGCTTGTATTCGTTATACTTAATGGCATCTACACTTTCCGGTACAATAAAAAACACTGAAGCAAATACAAATAGCAATACAATTATCTTTCTCATTTATCCTTCCCTCCTGATTTTTAGCTGTAAATTGGCTTTTTTTTATTATATCATTAACCACTGATTTTGGGCAAAAAAAATTTGAGGAAGTCACGGGGACATTGAAAAGTCAAGGAATTCAAAGGGACGTTTTGTTTGGCTTATCACCCTTTGTTTGACTTATCACTCTTCAGTGGTGAAATACATTTTATATCGATTTAGATTATTTAAAAAAATTCTCAGGCTATAAGTGGCACCCGGGAGATAATCATTTACCGGTTCTACAATGGCCTGGCCTTCTTCTTTTAAAAACCTTATATTCACAGGTATGAAATTGTTATCTTTTTCAATGACCATGCCATCTATCTCATTCTGGGAAAAAGGCCTGTTAAAGGTAACCAGCCAGGCTTTGTCTAAAGGAACCTCGTCACCGGGGCCGGGAATGATTGTCCAATCACTGTGGGCAAGGAGGCTTTCTACGGCAGCCAGGGCATTTACCAGGCCGTAGCCAAACCCGTAATTAGGTGAATCTGTATAGTTATAACCGGTCAGGGGGGCGGCTGTTTCCTTTAGCAAGTCTTCTAGTTCCTGGAGGGATATTTTGGGGTCAGCAG
>CAYYWR010000362.1:0-1975 GCA_964474145.1 uncultured Syntrophomonadaceae bacterium | reverse complement strand
CCTCAACAGGGTCAGGCTTAGGAACTTCGGGCAGGGCAATACTCCTCTCCTGCCCGGTCTCCTCTACTGTGTAATAAAGTCTGCCACCTTCTATATACAGATTTGTGGCATGTTCCTCCACCAGAGGGGTTTCTTCTGTTCCATCTGTCTTTATTTTATAGAGGTGACCTCCTCTACTGTAGTTGCTGAAGTAAACCCAACTGCCGGCTGCAGTGATATAATAGGACCTGCTATCGTTAAGCCTGGCCTGCCCGGAACCGTCAACCTTACTTTTATAAAGGTAATTGTAATTGCCATCAGCTTCATTGCTGAAATAGATGTAATCGCCGTGGGTGCTGGAGTC
Organism: uncultured Syntrophomonadaceae bacterium; assembly: GCA_964474145.1. GTDB lineage: Bacteria > Bacillota > Dethiobacteria > SKNC01 > SKNC01 > PWHX01. The sequence goes on along the minus strand of CAYYWR010000362.1, from coordinate 1,632 downwards.
ACTCATGACGTGAAAGTATTCGTAACGGTTGCATGTAGCCGAAGGGTAGTCAGAAGCATTCCAGGTATGGGTGCTCCCTATTTTTCCATCCCTCAAGAGGAAGTAATTGTAACGAACCTGCCCGGGACGATTGGGAGTAGGGTTATTCCAGGTTACATCCAGGTGATACCACTCTCCCTCTATTTTAACCAGGTTCCAGGCGTGGTCTTCACCGCCAGCCACACCGGAGACAATGCGCACAGGAATGGATGCATTTTCCAGCATTTTGTAGGTCAGCTGGGCGTAGGCCTGGCAAACACCTTTCCCCTCTTTTAAAAGGGTGTAGGCAGAGTGGGGGCTTCCTCCAGTATTTCTACTGTAACGGGTATTAAGCACCTGGTAGTCGTTAATTGCTTTTATTTTTTCCAGTGGAGTCATCCCGGGAGAAGTGATCTGCTCCAGGATTTGATTTGCCTCCTCCTCTATGTAGTCTTCCTGCTCTAAAGTAGTTAGATGCTCAAACACAAAGTTAATATCCACGTCATTGGCAAAACCGTCGAACCTGTAGGTGTATGAGGAAATAGAGTTTTTAAGATAATCTTCCTGAAAAATATTATCCAGTATGCTGCTTATGTCCTGTTGTAAATTACTGGTGTCTCCCGTATAGTGTACTTCAAAAGTGGTTTGCCGCTGATGCAAAGACTTTTGTATTTCTTCTTCCAGGTCCTCCAGGGTGTTAACACTGGATAGTATAAGCACTTGAGGCTCATCATCAGTTCTGAGATCATGTTTTCCATATTTAGCAAGGGGATTTTCCCAGGAAAAAGTGCCATATACAACAGGTTGCCCTGACTCATTAAGCCCCTCCCCCGCTGCTAGCGCTCCTGCAGATACAAGGCTTAGCAAGATGAAAAACATTAAGGCCAGGCTTAATTTTGTTCCAACACGCTGCTTTTTCAATTTGACTCCTCCCATTTTTTGCATACTTAACATGCTTAATTTACATACTTATTATATTTATTCTTTATATTTATTCTCTATATTCCCTTGTTTTCCTTCTCTTAGCAATATATTTCTTTTCACCGCAGGTGCATTTAATCATAAACATATATCTTTAATTGATATTATTCCATAATAAAACAAGGCAGCTTCTATTTTATTTTACAGGCATACTCTCAGCTACCAGGAGCTATTACCAGCTGGAGTTGACCAGAAACCTTTATAGAAACTACCTTGTTTATTCTTTTCCTTTCACTCTTTCACTTTTCACTCTTTCACTTTATTATATATGGCCTATTCGTTAATTGATAATGGTAAAAGCCCTTTTCACATTTTTATTAAGAATTCTGCCATCTTGAGACATAATATCCCGGATATAGAGGGTATAAGTCTCGCCCCGGGTATAATCTATAACAGGCGCTATGGTGATTTTTGTAGACTCTTCATCGTATCCCCGGTCAAAAATGTATAGCATGGGCTGGATGTTGTTTTCCCTATCGGTTATATATATATTTTTTTGAATTATGGTTTTTACATCTACAGGCAAGCTAAATTCAACGTTCCATACTTTGTCTACAGGTACGTTATACTCGGGATCCCATTCTTCAAATTCGTCGGGATCATCCGGGTCATCTGGGTCGTCAGGGTCATCAG
>CAYYWR010000361.1:0-1977 GCA_964474145.1 uncultured Syntrophomonadaceae bacterium | reverse complement strand
CGGTTATAGCCGCCGTAAAGGAGAATATATTATCCTCCGAGTTGTCTTCGATGCTAAGCCCCGGTGCATCCCTGTCAATCCAATCCACATCTTTATGAATAACGGTATAATTATGATACCTGTCATATGCTGCAAAGGAGTAAGTGCCGTTTTCACTGATAGTTATCTCTTGGTCCATTGTAAAGGCTGCGGGTGTTGTTCCTTTTTTTGCATAATATAAGGTCAGGTCTCCAGGAGAAAAGCTGCCGCTTGACAGTTCACCCACTCCAGCCATAACATCTTCATTGGTAGCAGTGTCAGGCTCAAAAGCCATTTCTAATAAGGGGGCTTCGTCTCCTGCCCTGACCACAAGAGTCTGTGCCGGTGTGGTATAGGGGACATAGCTGGTGGTAACATTGCCGTGGTCATCTTCCGTTGTTATGCTGTCTGCCGAAGAGAGCATAAATTGATACTCAAGGGTACCGCTTTCCCCGGCAATTTCAAGGAGCTGTGAAGCTGTAAATACCCTTTCATAGTTATCATCAAGCCTCTTCCAACCGCTTTCCTGTTCCGTCTCAGAGTTCCATACATTAACGTATATATCAGTTAAATAATTTTGAATTAAATAATCAGGCTTAAGGCGTGTATAATCGGCGGCAAAAGTTACTTCCATATCTTTTGTGCTGCTTAAGTAAAGCTCCCATGTCCTGACCCCCGGTGATAGTTCGTATTCCGTTATGATGGGAATGGCGTGCCCGTCAAAATCCATGGAGCTTTCCGTCTTTGCCACACCGTAAGTATATAAAGTATGTTTCGTAAGTATAGGTGGTCGAGCTTGTGTGCCCAAGTTCCAAAGAAACTTCATATCTCCCCGTTTCTTCAGCAACGCCGGAAGGAATTCTTACAACCTGGCTCTCTAACGGCATTAGTGAGGTTTCATATACGGTATTTTTTATATAATCAGAACCATATGGATCATCTTCACACCAGTAAAGCCTAAGAAAGGTACCCGGATCTTCAAAATCAATCCCGGAAACGCCCCATTCAGGTACGGTATTATTACTGATATCTACCTGTACAGCTACCCCATCAAAACTTCGCAGCAGTTGGGGACTGCCGGCAAGGACTTCTTCATGGGGATAGCCTTCGGCAGTTTCAATACCCTTAAACAGCTCATGGACAGAAGTTCCATCATCGGCAAGAATGGTTACTTCAACATCGTATACGCCCCTGCCCCATTCTTCTGCAGACATTAAGGGGTAATCCCTTTTCATGAAATTAGCATCATTGGGCAGTTCCAGGTAAGTGTCTTCATCATCCACCACCAGCAGGTCATCTTCATATATAGATATTAAAGTCAAATTGAGATACCCGTAGTGCCGGTTAAACAGGTCAGATAAATCCTTGTGATTATCTCTTCCCCTGTCTCCATGCCCCAGGTCACCTATTGTCGTTATGATAATATTATTATCGCCATCTTCTACAACGGTACAGCGGTGCCACTCTGCAAAATAGTCAAGAAAATCCGAATTAATTGGTGTGTCACCTTCGAGGATTCCCCAGTGAGGAATATCAAAAATGTCTCTTGTATCCGATTCACGGCCTGGCTCTTCCTCCTGGGGCATGGAAGCACTTTTTACCCAGTACTCGTTCCCTGTGCCTTCTATTTTAACCATGGCTATGGTTTTACCGAAGCTGCCGTTGGACTCCAAAATTTCCGACCCGTAAAAATCAACACTGTGTTTTACCTGGTATTCATCGGGGTTTGTTTTAAACTCCAGATGATATTTAGGCTTTGTCAGGTCATAGTCAAAATCGATGCTCTCCAGGGTAGTTTCTGGAATTATGTCCTTCTCCCCTGTATCGTTAACTGTCTTTATCTCCAGGGACAACTGGTGGTCAATGTCCGTTTCCAGTTCATCAATGGATATTTCCAGCTCATGAAACTGTTCCGACGGGTCAAAGGAAATGTTTTGCCATGATGTAATTGCCCCTCCC
>CAYYWR010000360.1:0-1978 GCA_964474145.1 uncultured Syntrophomonadaceae bacterium | reverse complement strand
GCTTCTGGTGGTAGCTCTCCTGGCAGGGGGTTACTTCAAGTTTGTAGCCCAGGGTTCCATTACAGATGCCACCCATTACCAGGAGGAGGTCCAGGTAACCCTGCGGTATGAAACCCGGGAGGAGGGGGAGATAACTGCCCTGAAAGCCGGGGACCCCCTGGTAGCCCAAAACCGCCTGCAGCCCGTCTATATAGAAGAAGTGGAAATAAAACCTCTAAAAATAATGGTGGAAAAAGAAGGTGAGCCGCTAGAGAGGGAACACCCTTTTAAAAGGGAAATATATGTAACCTTTCGGGGCGAAGCAGAAATCACCCCGGCAGACATTCACATGGCCAACCAGATTGTAAAGGTTGGTGCCGAGTTTTACCTGAAAACACAAACCACGGAAATACTGGGGACCGTATCCCACATCCAGTTCCAGGAATAAGCAGCCGGGGGGAACGTATCCATTTCCAGCCGTCTGAGGATTATGAATTGTGCACCGGAGCGTGCCTAAAGGAGCGACCTGTGATGGGCCTGAATTCACTAAAAAATTATTTCAAGGAAAGCCTTATTTACAAAAAGACCCGAGACTTGAATACCGCCTACCAGCATAGCTATCTTAAAAAAGCCCTGCTTTCCACCGGCATGTGCCTGGAAAACAGCGTTTTTTTAAGCTACTTATCCGGCAGGGGGAGGGAATTCCAGGCTTATGAAAACTCTCTCCTCTACAAGATGCTGCAGGGGATGATTATCAGGCTGGACATTCTTTTTAAAGGGCTATCCCACCATTATCATACAGCAAAACTGAGCAGCAGTGCCTCCATCCTGGCTGGAGATGCGGGCAAAAAGCTGCAGGACAGGCCCCTTAAAGGTCTGGCCTTTATAGTTCTGGGGTTTAGCCTGGGGTTTCTAATCTTTAACCCCCGCCCCCTGTTCGCCGCAGGGCTCCTGATAGTCAACGCCGGCATCTTTATCCTGGCCATCCCTGACGTGAAGCTGGAGCAGGTGCTCCAGGGAAGCCTTTTTTACAATCTCTGGCGCTACCTCCTGGAGTAATGCCTGAAATATAAGCCTTGTAGCTGAGTCTTCGCCATTATCAGCCAGGAGCTGTCACAAGCTTAGAGGACAGAGGGCTGAGGAGATACAAACCGGTAATGGAAAGACCTGTTCTGGAAAGACTGGTAACAGAAAAAATGAGAAAACTGGTGATGAAGGAATGAAAAACCACAAGGGATATATCCTGCTCCTGCTGGGGGGACTGGTGCTGGGCATCACCGCCGGCAGGCTGGGAATTGAATATGCTTTTATTTTGGGCGGGGCCCTTCTCTTCCCCTTGATCCTGGCCCTGAAGCCGGAGCTGGGCCTCTATTTTCTGGCGGCCTACTCCGGGGTGGACTACGCCTTAAGGGAACTGGCAGGGGGAATTATAGGAAGCCTGTGGCATGAGCTTTTTTTTGTGGCCATGGTGTTCATGTACCTGGTCCACCTGGTAATCAGGTCCCGGGGCTTTAAATACAGGCTCACCTCCCTGGACGTGCCCATCTTCATATTTGCCGGGGTCAGCCTTTTTTTACTCCTGGTCAACTCTCCGGAACTTTTAGTGGCTGTAGAAGGGATGCGGGTGGTAACCCAGTATATCCTCTGGTATTTTGTGGTAGTCAATATTGTCCGGGACAGGCTAACGGTGAAAAGAACATTAAATATCCTGGTCCTCATTACCGCCGTCATCGCCTTGCACGGGGTTTACCAGTACATGGCCGGAGTGGAAATACCCACCACCTGGTACGACTCCAGGTTTGAGACCTACATCACCTCCCGGGTTTTTTCCATAATAGGAAGTCCCAATATTTTAGGGAGCATGATGGTGCTCACCTCCCCGGTGACCCTATCTCTAGCCCTTAACGAAAATAAGCTGCCCAAAAAAATAATTTACCTGGGCATGCTGGCGGCCATGCTCTTGTGTCTGGTTTTCACCTTTTCCCGGGGAGCCTGGCTG
>CAYYWR010000359.1:0-1985 GCA_964474145.1 uncultured Syntrophomonadaceae bacterium | reverse complement strand
AGTTAACCGGGATGGCTACCCCCCTGGCCCATATTCCTGCTATTATAGCTATATCTCTGGCTATCAGCCTGGTTCCCTCTATATCCGAAGCTTTGGCTCTGAATAATCAGCACATAATAAGGAGAAACTCAGACCTTGCCATAAGGCTAACTCTAATACTGGGGTTGCCGGCGGCCCTGGGCCTGTTTATACTGGCGGAGCCTGTAACCATGCTGCTTTTTAATAACGTGGAGGCAGCCATACCCCTGAGGTTTATCGCCTTTAGCGTAATATTTTTAACCCTTTACCAGACTACTACCGGCATTTTGCAGGGCCTGGGCAAGACAATTCTGCCGGTAAAAAATATGTTGCTGGGAGCCTTTATTAAGGTAATACTCAGTTGGACTTTAACGGCTGTTCCCGATATCAATATCCAGGGGGCTGCTTTTGCTACCGTTTTAGGTTTTGCCGTTTCTTCTCTACTTAACCTGGATGCGGTTCGGAGGCAGGTAAGGCTAAAGATAAATATAAATAAATATATTTTTAAGCCGGCAGCAGCCGTTACGGTTATGGGACTTCTGGTTTATATTGTTTATTATTACACAAATCTGCTGTTAACGGGGGTGTATTCAGCTTCCCTGGTTAACGCCGCTGCTACTATCCTGGCTATTTTAGCAGGTATAATAAGTTATAGTATAATGTTATTTGTCACTGGAAGTATCACTAAAGAGGATTTACACTTGATTCCTAAACTGGGGCCTTATCTGGTAAGGCTGGCCAATGCACTTCATATATTAAGGGGATAATCAGAAATGAAAAAAGTTTACCTGATAGGACTGGGTTCCGGGGAAAAAAACCAGCTGACCCTGAGGGCCTGGGATTTGCTAAAAAGTGTTCAACCGTTATTTATCTGGGATTCTAACCTTCCACTGGTGCGGGAGCTGGAACAGGAAGGGGTTAAGGTGGAACTTCTGGACTTTAACTGGAGAAAAAGTAATGACAATGACAAGGCTTGTAATAGAAGGGCTGAATTCTGGGAAAGAATGCTGGAGGCAGCAAAAAGTAAAGGAAGGGTGGCATTAGCGATTCCGGGTAATCCCCTGGAGGGGGAGGGTATTGCCAGGCTCATGTTGGATTTCCTAAAAGGCAAAGCTGGTTGGGAAGTGGAAATGGTGCCGGGCATTAGCATAAAGGGGGACCATGAGGGGGCAGAAAGGGCTCAAAAGACCGAAAAGGCAGAGAGGGCAGATGGGATAGACGGAGTCGAAGAAAGGATAGAAAGGACAGGCTCTAGCAGCCAGAAGGAATGGGAGGGGCCCCAAAAGGCACTGGCCCTTCTGGTGGATTCTATGGCAAAACTCAGGAGTCCCCAGGGCTGCCCCTGGGACCGGGAGCAGAGCCATAAATCTTTAAAACCCTACCTGATTGAAGAAGCTTACGAAGCTGTTCATGCCATTGACCAGGGGGATATGGAAGGGTTATGTGAGGAACTGGGAGACCTTCTCCTGCAGATTGTTTTTCACAGTCAGTTGGCCCATGAAGGGAGAGTCTTTTCCCTGGAGGAGGTGATTAATAAAATAAATGAAAAAATAATCCGCAGGCACCCCCATGTTTTTGGGGAAGAAATAATTCAGGATGCCCGGGATGTTTCTTTAAAGTGGTCAGAAATAAAGTTAGAGGAAAAGAACAGGAAGAGTCTTTTCTCCATGCCTGCTGGACTACCTGCTTTAAAACGGGTTCAGAAAATACAACAGCAGGCGGCCCGCCAGGGTTTTGACTGGGATAATGTAGAAGGAGCCTGGTTAAAGATAAAAGAAGAACTAAAAGAGCTGGAAAACGTATATAATAAGGGAAATAGGGATAAAATAGAAGAAGAAATAGGAGACCTAATATTTGCTATTGTCAACGTTTCCCGATTCTTAAAAATTGATGCAGAGCTGGCTTTAGGGGCTACTGCAGAGAAATTTTTGAGAAGATTGGATTTTATAGAAAAAAAAGTAAAGGAA
>CAYYWR010000358.1:0-1991 GCA_964474145.1 uncultured Syntrophomonadaceae bacterium | reverse complement strand
GCATCCCCAAAGTGGAATGAGAGGTACTAAGGGGCAGGATGAAGCGCAGGAAGTAATAGAGTCAGCCGGCATAAACGTACTTCGACTGGGCTTTAATGAGATGGATACTTTCCATGAAGAGCTCAGGGCCCTTGCCAAAGCCTTTGATAAAAAAACAAAAGCTGAAGAATATTTAAGCTGGATGGACAATACTTTAAATGATATCGAGTCAAAGGTTAAAAATATACCTGATGATAATAAGCCCAAGGTATTGTTTATGTACCTTGAGAATGAAGAATATAACATAAGGCCGGAGTATGCATACATTAATGAAACTGGGGGGGAAGACCTTTTTCCAGAAGGGGTAGGCCAAAGTATAGCCGTTTCAGCCGAAGACGTCATAGAAAGAAATCCGGATGTTATTATCAGGGTTGCGCGTAACATTCCTGGCTCAGGAGATGGCTCCATTGACACCACATCATTGAAACAATTAAGAGATGAAGTTATGGCCAAGTCGGAATTACAAAGCGTATCAGCAGTAAAAGAAGGCCAGGTTTATGCAATGGTGCCTCAACTCCTTTCATACCTGCCAGGAAGTGGTTGCAGGTTTTTTATGCAACTAGTATATCAGGCAAAGTGGCTGCATCCTGAACTATTTCAAGATTTAAATCCAAAGGAGATACACCGGGAATATTTAACACGATTCCAGGGGTTAGATTACGACATAGAAGATTTTGGCGTGTATGTATATCATCCGGAGGAACATCCCGGGGGTTGCCCGGAGTATTTAAAAACCAGTTTTGATAAACAGGTGAAAAATTATCGGGACTGGGGGATTCAGCTGGGCAGCGCTCAACCGTTGCGCGGAGCAGCTTTCTGCTGCTCTCCACAGTCAGCTTTTCGCCAATAATATTTTCCCGGCCGAACAAGGCCTGGGCACCGGCTCGATCTATAATAACCACCGGGAAGGCATCCAGGTATTCTATTTCGGTAAACAAGCGGCCGTAAACTATTTCGATGGGTGAAAACTCGGTAAAATCAGGGTCGATCCCGGACAAGTATATGTGCCGCCGACCCCATTGCTCAAGTGTATCGGAAGCACCTGTCAATTCAAGCCAATGAAATCTATCGTCATGTTTCCAACGAAAACACTCAATTAGAATGGGCCTCAGAGTATGAACTGCAGCTGAAAGATAATTATCATTCTAAAGAGAGGACCCGCGTATTCAAACAGCTTTCCGGCGGCGAGCAGATGACTGCGGCGTTAGCTGTCAGGTTAGCTCTCATGAAGATGTTATCCGATGTGAACGTTGGGTTTTTCGATGAGCCTACCACGAACCTGGATGCTTCCAGGCGCCAAAACCTGGCCGTGGCCATTCAAAACTCCACCAGAGGCTTTGACCAGCTTTTTGTCATCAGCCATGATGATGCCTTTGATGAAGCCTGACCCCATATCACTCATCACTCCTCAAGATTTGTCGAGATAGGGAAGGATAGTTTTAATGATTTTTTTTATTAATTCCAGCTCTTTTTGAGAGCACTTGCTTAATAAACTATTTATCTCTTCATTGTTAGTTTTATATGTCCCGGAAACATCCTGGACATGGATATAATAATCATTGCCGGCACTTTTCCCGAAAAAAAGATAATCTAAAGACATATGTAAAGATCTGGCTACCTTAAATAAAACTGGGAGACTCATCTGCCGCTCTCCCCGTTCCAGTTGTCCCACATAAAACTCTGAAAGACCTATTATCTCTGCAAATTCACCCCGGGAAAGATTTATTTTTTCTCTCTCTGTTCTCATTCTCTGGCCGATAGCTTTGTTATCAATCTCAATTCTATCCCCCATTTTTGCTCACTCCCTGTTTTAACTAACCTTACCTGACTTTTTGAAATAACTAAATATGCACAATGCATAATAATAGTATTTGCAAAATGCCAATATTAATTATAAAATGTATTTAGCTATATTAGTAAGGGAGGTTAAACTTCTATGAATGTCATATCAG
>CAYYWR010000357.1:0-1991 GCA_964474145.1 uncultured Syntrophomonadaceae bacterium | reverse complement strand
CTGTTACCGCAATTAACTACTATTCCCTCTGCTATTTCCAGTTCTAGTCCCAATTTAGTTGAATAATACAGTCCTATAGAGGTTAATCCTAAATACCATGGGGGTGGGGAAACTACTGATAAAGATGTAAAGCTGTACATATTATGTAAGTCTTACCTATACTGAAAGAGATCATGTCCTAAAAACTACTTATTGCTGATAAAGATCGTATCCCTTAACACCACTTCTTAAATTCATTTATAGTAAATGTTATTCTGTAGGGTGTACATTAGGGTGTACTACAGTTATAAAACAAAAAATCAAGGGTCCTTAAACCCTTGATATAAATGGAGCTGACGAGGGGACTTGAACCCCTAGCCTGCTGATTACAAGTCAGCTGCTCTACCAATTGAGCTACGTCAGCCCAGATAATCAAAATATTTCTTCATCCATTAATAGTCTAACATATTTCAGGCTGTTGTCAAGAAGAACAGATAATTCATCATCTGTGATATGGTAGTACCAGTAAAAAAATGGCACCCCCAAGGGGATTCGAACCCCTGCCGCCAGGATGAAAACCTGGTATCCTAGGCCTCTAGACGATGGGGGCATATTGGCTGGGATGGCAGGATTCGAACCTGCGATACACGGTCCAAAGCCGCGTGCCTTACCGCTTGGCTACATCCCAATCTTAGTGACGACATATAATATAACATGGAAAATGCTTTTTGTCAAGTATATTATGGCCCAAAATTTATTAAATTTTGATCAAGGTACGGGTTATCACACTTTACTGCCTCTACAGTAGATATAAAACCATGACCCGGCAGTAGCAAAAGTGTATCTGGAAGCCTGAGTATTTTTTTATAGATGGAGTGCCTGCTCTCTTCCTCTGAGCTATATGGTAGATCAGTACGGCCAATACCCTCAGCAAAAAGAGTATCTCCGGTAAAAACAGCCTTGCTGTTAACTATAAAGGAGAGTCCTCCTGGAGTATGACCGGGAGTATGTAAAAAATTGATATTAAGACCGGCCATTTTCCTTCTTTCCCCATCCTCCACCAGATCAAGCTCCCTGTCTAAGTTAGGAAACTGTTTTTCAAAGATAAACCTGTCTTCTTGATGCATTATTATTTTTAGTCTGGCCCTGTCTATTAGCTGATCTATTCCCTCTGTGTGATCACGGTGTGCGTGAGTAAGGAGAACTGCCTCCAGCTTGAGAGCTCGTTTTCTTAGGATAGCAAAAACCTGACTCATATCACCACCGGGATCGATTAATAGCACCTTACGAGTCTCTGCCCCACGTAACAGATAACAATTGGTGCCCAAGTTGCCAAGAACAAGCTGTTTAAAGATCATCTAAGTGCTGCAGAACAGTCTTTCTGTTCTGCTTCCCCCCTTCTGCTTATAATCTTAAGCTCCTTAGAGAATTAAAAACTACCCTTAAGAATCTATAATAATGACCACTGCAAGATCCTCCTGTACGTCTTTCCAGGGGAAAAGATCTAAAATATAATCAGCATCCTCTGCACTAATAACAACATTCTGCCTGATGGGTCCTTCAGCTGCAAGACCCTCAATCAATAATGGGTCATCGCCACTTCGGGGATTATCACGGGCCTCTTCCATAGAACGGACATAACCTACAATCCCTCTTTCAATTACAACCTCAATAGGGATATCTAGTGTCCCAAAAACCTCCTTCCCCCTTTGATCGATTATTGAAGGGCTCATAGAAGGCTTAACTCCCAGGCCTCGAGCATCAACAATTAGACCTGTGTAGGGAACCTCTGCTATCTCCATTTCATATTCTGGTTCCTTTACTTCCTCTACCTCCTGTACTGCTTCTATTTCCTCTACTTCTTCTATTACTTCTTTTATTTTTTCCTTTTCCTCAACATAACTATCTGGATCCTCAATTACATCTGCTAAGAGATGCAATAAATATTCCTCTTCCAGTAACAGCTTCAGTCTTATTCTTACAGAACCATCTGGATATTCGGTAATAGAGAG
>CAYYWR010000356.1:0-1993 GCA_964474145.1 uncultured Syntrophomonadaceae bacterium | reverse complement strand
CTTAAGGGCAGAGCTTTGCGAAAAACTCCACAGTGTAAATCCGGAAAGAATACCGGAGGAACTGATAAGTTTAAAGGATATAGTCCGGGAAGTCCTGCAGGATATGCGAAAAATTATCTTCGACCTTCGCCCCATGGCTCTGGATGACCTGGGGATTGTTCCAACCCTGAAGCGGTTTGTTTCCAACCACCAGGAAAAATACAACATACCTGTAGAACTAATTATCCTGGGTGAGGACAAAAAACTCTCCACACCCCTGAACCTGGCAATCTACAGGACTGTCCAGGAAGCCCTGACCAATACAAGGAAACACGCCTCGGCAACCCAGGCTTTAATAAAAATTGAGTTTACTGAGGAAAAAATAAACCTCACTGTTAAAGATAACGGCTCCGGCTTTAACGTGGAGGAGGTTTTAAGTGACGAAGAAAGTGAGTGCTATGGGTTAATAGGTTTGCAGGAAAGGGTAGAACTCCTGGAAGGAAAGGTGGAATTTACAAGCTCCCCAGAAACAGGAACTACAATAAAAGCCGTTATTCCTTTCGGTTAAATATAGGATGTGCTGAAAATGGAAAAAGTAAAGGTGATCATCGCCGACGACCATCCCCTGGTCCGCCAGGGAATCAAAAATGTGCTGCAGCTGGAACCTGCCCTCAAGGTGATAGCAGAAACAACCAATGGTAAGGAAACTGTAGCCATGGCCAAAAAGCTTTTACCTGACGTTATACTTATGGATATAAACATGCCCCTGCTAAATGGAATGGAAGCTACTAAAATAATTAAAAGAGACCTCCCCCAGGTAAAAATCATCGCCCTCACCATACATGACGAAGAAGAATATATTTATGAAATGGTAAGGTCAGGAGCTACCGGCTACCTCTTGAAGGATGTGGATCCCGGGAGGCTGGTGGAATACATACTGAAAGTTAGCGGGGGAGAGTCTGTAATTCACCCTTCCGTTACAGCCAAGCTCTTTGAAGAGTTTAACCGCCTCTCCAAAGGCCCTTCAACAGAGGAAACCATTTTAACCACCAGGGAACAGGAGGTCATCAGGTTAATAGCCAGGGGACTCACCAACAAGGAAATTGCCAGGGACCTCTTCATCAGTGAGAAAACCGTTAAAAACCACGTGTCCAACATTTTTAAAAAAATAGATGTGGCCGACCGCACCCAGGCGGCGGTGTACGCCATAAAAAACAACCTGGCTGATATTTAAAGGAAGCGTCCAAAAGGGGCGCTTTTTTATTTACCGGCATATGTCCCCCTTGACCTGGGACCAGGGCCCTATTTGAAAATAGTAGGCATGATGGATATCTTTAATCCGGGAAACAGGCCATAATATAGTTAAGGGTAAAGGGATAAAAGGAGAAAGATAAAGATAATGGAGCAAGATTTTACTGGTAAGTAAAAGGCAGACACAAACAAAGGCAGGAGGCATATATCATGTTTAAGATTGCAGATAGTGGGTTGAAGGCTGCAGGGGTGCCGGGGACCATGAAGAGGCTAAAGCAGGAGGAACAGGGGCAGGGACTTACAGAATACGCCCTGATTTTAGCCCTTATAGCCCTGGTAACAGCATCTGCCCTGGGTGCCCTGGGATTAAAGCTGGATGAATTTTTCCAGGACTTTGCAGAAAAAATTCCCGAATTAGAATAGGACTGCAGACTCAGACAAAATAGGCAGGATGATGGATTTCCTTTCTACCAGATTCAAGGCATAATAATAATTACTAACATGGTAATTGACAAAACAAAGAGGATAATGAACTGTTATAATCTATATTTTTCTATTTTTCTGCGAGGAGGTGAATTAAATGCTGGCCATGATTAAGGAACTGTGGAGCGACGAGAGTGGACAGGGTATGACGGAATATGGACTGATTTTAGCCCTGGTGGCTGTGGTGGTTATTGCTGCTTTAGGTACTTTAGCAGGCGGATTAGATGATATTTTTGAAGGTATTGGACTTAGGTTAGAGGAAGAGGCAGTAGACCTCCCG
>CAYYWR010000355.1:0-1995 GCA_964474145.1 uncultured Syntrophomonadaceae bacterium | reverse complement strand
AAGACATGGATTCCCAAAGCTAGAATTCTACACCCATACCCAAACGAAAGGCTTCGCGTCACATACCCAAGGTAGGAGCCGTATGAGGTAATGCTTCACGTACGGATCTGTGCGGCGGGGGGTGCCCGATAACGGGCTATCCCTACCGTGATCCTTTTGGGAGAATCTGGAAGGCTACTGTCTGGAAGAATCTTCAGAGCAGCATGAGAATGTTCTGTGCTTCAATGCTGAAAAATCTTGAATTATTGGGGAGGAAAAAGCGGCTTCAGGGCTGTTTTTTTCCGTATTTTTTTTTAAGTTTTGAAGGAATTTATGAAAATATGTGTAATTACTAATTGGAGGTACTACAATATTATGAATTATAGCACTTTTTTTTGAATGGGTAGTGTTACTAATACTATAATATTAATACTAACCAAAAGGTTGATTCCACTGTAAAAAGTCCGTTTTTGTATTTTCGCTTACCCAAAGTGGGGGAAAGTCTAAAAAATGATATAAAAATGCGCAAGTTGATACAAATTTAAGTCATTATTTCATGGTATGTGGAAATATTTATTTCTTGAGTATAGAAATTGACTTAATGCAGTGGAATCAAAGGTTTAAACAGATATTTTTAGTATCGTTTTTTGAGCAGTTCTAAAGAAGTATTACATAATCTATTATAAGGTGGATGCCAGCATGAAAACTAACTCTTATAGTTATCCATTTACGGCCCTGGTGGGCCAGGAAAAGATGAAAAAAGCTCTCCTGTTAAATGTGGTAAACCCCCGGTTGGGGGGTGTCCTGGTCCGGGGGGAGAAGGGTACCGCAAAATCCACAGCGGTTCGGGCTCTGGCTGCCCTGCTGCCGGAGATTCAGGTGGTGGAGGGGTGCCCGTACAGCTGTGATCCCCAAAAGCCCTGGGATTTCTGCCGGTACTGCCGGGAACTGGAGCGACAGGGGGAAGTCAAGATTATTCAGCGGAGGGTCCGGGTGGTGGATCTACCGGTTTCCGCCACCGAAGATCGGCTGGTGGGCAGCCTGGACTTTGAGTATGCGGTGAAATACGGTGTGCCCCGTTTTGAGCCTGGACTTTTGGCCCGGGCTAATCGGGGGTTTTTATACGTGGATGAAATAAACCTTTTGGACGATCATCTGGTAGATTCCCTGCTGGATGCAGCGGTCATAGGGGTAAACACTGTGGAGAGGGAGGGTATTTCCTACAGTCATCCCGCCAGCTTTGTGCTGGTGGGGACTATGAACCCGGAGGAGGGGGAACTGCGACCCCAGCTGGTGGATCGTTTCGGTTTCTGTGTCCCGGTGGAAGGGATGATGGATCCGGCGGAACGGGTGGAAATATTACGGCGCCGGGAAGAGTTCGACGCCGGCTCCCTGGAATTTTTACAGCAGTGGGAAGGGGAACAGCAGGCCCTCAGGGATAAAAAAGCCGCTGCCCGAAACAATCTGATCCGGGTGGATATTTCCGAAGAAATGCTTCAGTTAGTATCTAAGCTGAGCCTGGAGAGCTTTACCGCCGGGCACCGGGCGGACATTGTCATGGCTTCCGGCGCCTGTACCATCGCCGCCTGGGAAGGTAGAACCCGGGTGGCCGAAAGCGATGTATATGAAGCGGCGGAGCTGGTGCTTTTCCACCGAACCCGGGAAGCCCCCCCACCGCCCCCGGAAGAACCGGAACAGCCGGAGGAAGAGCAGCAGTCGGAGGAAGAAAACCAGGAGCAGAACCAGGGAGAGGAGACCCCGGAGCAGCCGGAGGAAGAGGAGCAGCAGGGGCAGGAAAAGCGCCGGGAGGAGGAATCCCCGAAGGAAGAAGAACAACCCTGGGATTCGGAGGGGCAGCGGGAAGATGACTCCCAGGAGAAGGAACAACCCCTATCCATAGAGGACATGGTTTTTTCCGTAGGTGAACCCTTTCCCGTACGAAGGCTCAATGCCCAAAAAGACCGGGTCCTGCGGAAGGGTTCCGGGCGGCGTTCCCGCACCCGCTCCGCCTCCAGG
>CAYYWR010000354.1:0-1997 GCA_964474145.1 uncultured Syntrophomonadaceae bacterium | reverse complement strand
GCAGCAGCAGCAGAAGCTGGAGGCCATAGGAGCGCTGGCCAGCGGAGTAGCCCACGAAATAAACAACCCCATCAACGGAATTATGAACTACGGCCAGCTAATTCTGGATAACCAACAGCCCGGCAGTTCCACTGCTGAGTATGCCGGGGAGATTATTGAAGAGTGTAAGAGAGTATCCACCATTGTTAAAAACCTGCTGCAATTTTCCCGCAATGAAAAACAATACCACAGCCTTGCCCAGGTGGAGGATATCATCCAGAAAACAATATCTTTAATTGGAACTATTCTTCGTAAAGACCAGATTCGCCTGGAGGTAAACATTCCCTGGGATCTCCCCGATTTGAAGTGCCGCAGCCAGCAAATTCAACAGGTTATTATGAACCTTCTAACCAACGCCCGGGATGCCTTGAACAATAAGTATCCCGGCTACCATGAAGATAAAATAATAAGGGTCAACTGTCATGTTTTTACAAAGGATAATCGCCGCTGTATACGAATCATGGTGGAGGATTACGGCACAGGAATACCTGAACATGTCCAGGAAAAGATTTTTGAGCCCTTTTTTACCACAAAAACCCGAGAAAAAGGGACAGGACTGGGCCTGGCTATCAGCTACGGAATCGTAAAAGAACACAGGGGAGAAATTAGCTTTGAAACAGAATCAGGGCAGTTCACCAGATTTTACCTGGACCTGCCCATTGATATCGGGTGGGACGTAGAAGACTTTGTCTAAATTAATCAATGATAATTACTATCATAACTATGATTACTATGATTACTATACCAGTAATTATTATTGAATAAAAATGAGAGGAAAAATTATGGGAAAAATACTCATTGTGGACGACGAAAAAAGCATACGGTACACCTTGAGGGAATTCCTCAAGAATGAAGGACACCAGGCAGATGTTGCGGAGGATGCGGTAAAGGCCCTGGCACTTTTGGAGCTGGAAGAGTTTGATGTGGTAATAACAGATATTATTATGCCCCGGCTTTCAGGAGTGGAGCTGCTGGAACAGATCAACAAAGACAAGCCTATCATCCAGGTGATTTTAATGACGGGTGAACCCACCGTGGAAACTGCTGTTAAGGCTGTGCAGGCTGGAGCTTATGATTATATCAGCAAACCTATTTCCAAAAAAGATTTAATAAAAATTGTGGAACAGGCTGTGCATCTAAAAAAAATCACCGAAGAAAAGCAGGAGCTGGAGAAGGCCAACCTCCACTATCAGGAGAACCTGAAGCAGCTGGTGGAGGAAAGAACTCAAGACCTTCATGAATCCATGCAGAGCACTATTATGGTGCTGGCCTTCGTTGTAGATTTACGGGACCCCTATACAGCAGGCCACCAGAGACGGGTAGGTAATCTGGCTGCTGCCATAGGAAAGGAAATGGACCTTCCGGTAGATACAATTGAGGGTTTGAGGGTTACCGGCTATCTCCACGACATTGGAAAAATTGTGCTGCCGGCTGAAATACTGGCCAAGCCCGGAAAAATAAATAAGCTGGAGTTTGAGGTAATTAAAACCCACGCAAACCAGGGATATGATTTATTGAAGCACATGAAAATACCCTGGCCGGTAGCCCGTATAGCTTACCAGCATCACGAAAGACTGGACGGCAGCGGCTACCCCAAGGGCTTAAAAAAAGAGGAAATCATGACCGAGGCAGGCATCCTTATGGTAGCTGATGTGGTAGAAGCCATGTCCTCCCACCGGCCTTACCGGACAAGCCTGGGAGTAGAAGCAGCACTGGAGGAAATAGAGCTAAACTCTAATATCTTATATCCCCCGGAACCGGCAAAGGCATGTCTCCGCCTCTTCCGGGAAAAAGGCTATGTGATTAACGATGTTTTTAAGAAAACCAACTTTTTATAAGAAAGCACGGGACCACCAGGTTGCTACCCGGTGGTCCCGTGCCGGTGGTCCTTGCCTATACTGGGTCTTCTTCAGCTTCTACTTTAAAGTCCATCTTTATGTTTTCCTTTAAAAGCATGC
>CAYYWR010000353.1:0-1997 GCA_964474145.1 uncultured Syntrophomonadaceae bacterium | reverse complement strand
CTGTCATCACCAAATCATTATTGATATTTCTGATCTTGCAGAAGCTTTAACTAAATCTGTAGAAGCCCGGGATTTGCCTGGAATGGCTGATGTAGATTCTTCCTTATATCTTTTTTGCCGGGAAATAAAAAAAGAAGCTACTGTAGCACTATCAGGGGAAGCAGCTGATGAAATATTCGGAGGATATCCCTGGTTTCACCTTCAGGATTCCCGGACAAAGGGGACATTTCCCTGGGTCAGGTCATTGAGGGAACGGATTGGCCTTCTGTCCCCGGAGCTGATAAAATATATACAGCCTGAAGAATACCTGTCTACACGCTACCAGGAAACCCTGGCTGAAGTGCCTCATCTACCAGGAGAAGGGGAAAATGAAGCCAGGCAAAGGGAATTGCTGTACTTGAATATTGAATGGTTTATGAAGACCCTTCTTGATCGTAAAGACCGTATGAGTATGGCTAATGGACTAGAGGTCAGGGTTCCCTTCTGTGACCACCGCCTGGTGGAGTATGTCTGGAACATTCCCTGGCATATGAAATATTGTGACAGCACGGAAAAAGGAATATTGCGCCGTTCTTTGAAGGGAATATTGCCGGAAAATGTTTTATATCGCCGCAAAAGCCCTTACCCTAAAACTCATCATCCTGCTTATCTGGCAGCCGTGCGTAGCTGGTTACTGGAAATACTGGAGGACTCAACCTCTCCCCTCTTACCCCTTATCAATATTAAGAAACTTCATCCTGTGCTTAATAGTAATAAAAATATGTTTTCGGAACCCTGGTTTGGTCAATTAATGGCTGATGCTCAGTATTTTGCCTATCTTATCCAGGTAGATACCTGGCTTCGCAAATATGGGGTTAAAATATCCATTTAAATAAATAGCAATAATTAGGGATTAATAACAAGGAGATAGTTAATACAACATAGAATATATAGAAAGGAGCTGTAACAAGACGGTAAGGGCAGAGGCTGAGCAAATAGAAAACTAAGGAGGGTTGAAAATTATTATGGTAGAAGACAATGGAAATAAAGAGCGCTTGTGGGGAATGTTATGTCACCTGTCTGCGTTATTGCCATTTTTTGGTGTGCCCTTTGGAAATGTCCTGGGACCTTTAATCGTATGGCTTATTATGAAAAATAACTATCATTTCGTAGATGAACAGGGGAAGGAATCTTTAAACTTTCAGATCTCTCTGCTCATTTATGGCATTATTGCCGGCATATTAATTATTGTAGTGGTAGGAATTTTACTGCTGTTGGGCCTGTTTATTATGTATGTTGTTTTGGTAGTTATTGCTTCTATCAAGGCCAGTAATGGGGAACCTTATCGCTACCCCTTTACAATTCGCTTTATTAAATAAACAGCAAATCAATTTAGATTATTTGCTAAAAAATAAAGGAATTTTTGTTGCCAGTATATAATATATATAGGATGGCAAATATGCAAAATTAAGATAAATTATAGAAACTAATGACATTTTGGAGGGGATTAGAAATGAGTGTTATAACTTTTTCCCGGGAGTTTGGCAGTGGGGGAGAATCCATTGCCCGGCTGGTAGCTGAAAAACTGGGATTTCTTTTGGTGAACAAAAGCATAATAGTTGAAGGCCTGGCAGCTGATTTTGGAATAGATGAGCCAGGGTTAAATGCAGACGAAAAGGTTATAGAAGGAAGTGACAGTGAACTGTATAATCAATATATTTCTGCTCTGCATGAATACCTGTATGACCTGGCTATCCGCAAAAATATAGTCATTCTGGGAAGAGGTGGGCAAATTCTATTTAATGATTTCCCCCCTTCTTTACATGTAAAAGTCATTTCTCCTATAAGCAATCGGATTCGCCGGATAATGAAATCTTATAGCTTGAGTGAAGAAGCTGCCCATAAACTTATTGCTGAACAGGATAGCGATAGAAGCCTTTACCTGAAGAATATATTCGGCCAGGACTGGCTTAATACAACCTTATATGACATGACTATAAATACAAAGAGAGTTTCCC
>CAYYWR010000352.1:0-2009 GCA_964474145.1 uncultured Syntrophomonadaceae bacterium | reverse complement strand
ACAACGATTTTCTCAATATAACTTTAAAGGATGGGCAGATACTGAATCTTCTTATAAGGTTTACCGGTGAATTTTTTCTTATCATGTCTCCTATTTTAGTAACGGCTTTAGTAGCAGGTGTTATTATTAACTTTTTCCAGGTTGGTTTTAAGGGCAGCTCTGAAGCCATTCAGGCCAAGGCAGAAAGATTAAACCCCCTGGAGGGATTTAAGAGAATACTTTCCCGGAAATCACTGGTAGAGCTTGTAAAAGGGTTTATTAAGATTTTTGCTGTAGCTTATGTTAGTTACATCTTTATTCGGGGAGAGGCTGAAAGCATACTGGAGATTTTGTACCTGGGGATAGAAGCAAGTTCTGCCCAAATAATCTCCCTCTTTATCAACCTGGCTTTCCGGGTGGGCATTATATTTTTAATCCTGGCCATCCTGGACTATGTATATCAGCGTTATGAATTCAATAAAAGCATAAAGATGTCCAAGTATGAAGTTAAACAGGAGCACAAGCAGATGGAGGGTGATCCCCACCTGAAAGCAAAGCGGAAGGAAAAGCAGCGACAGATGAGCATGAACCGGATGATATCAGAAGTTTCAGATTCTACTGCAGTGGTTACAAACCCCACACATATAGCTATAGCTATAAAGTACGAGCATGGAGAGGACGAAGCTCCTGTAATAACTGCCAAAGGCACCGGTTTCATAGCTGAAAAGATAAAAGAAATTGCCAGGGAGAATGATATTCCTATTGTGGAAAATAAACCGGTAGCGCAAATTTTATACCGGGAAGGGGAAATTGGTGAAGAAATACCGGTAGAACTTTACCAGGCTGTGGCAGAAATTTTGGCCATGGTGTTCAGGATGAAGAAGTGATAACTGGCAGGTGGCAGGAGATAGAAGGAGAAGGTAAAAAGTTGAGGTAAAAGGTAAAAGGTGAAAGGTAAAAGGTGAAAGGAGGAAGGAATGATGGCTGAAAGCACCAGCACAAGTGCAGGAATACTGCAGGGTTTTCAAAAATATGCGGATATGATTATTGCCCTGGCCATAGTATGTATTGTTGTTATTATTATTATTCCGGTACCTCCTTTTGTTCTGGATATTCTGCTTACTTTCAGTATAACTTTTTCTCTTATAGTGCTTCTTTTAACCATGTTTACTACCGAGACCCTGCAGTTTGCAGTATTTCCTTCTCTCCTTTTGGTTACCACCTTATACCGGCTGGCCCTGAACATTTCCTCTACCCGCTTGATTTTAGGAGAGGCCCGGGCCGGGGAACTGATTGCTTCCTTTGGTGATTTTGTAGTAGGAGGAAACTATATAGTTGGTTTAATTATTTTTGTTATCATTACAGTGATACAGTTTGTGGTAATTACCAGTGGAGCCGGGCGGGTAGCCGAAGTGGCTGCCAGGTTTACCCTGGATGCCATGCCCGGAAAGCAGATGAGCATAGATGCTGACTTTAACGCCGGGATTATTAACGAAGAGGAGGCCAAAATTAGAAGGGAGACTATACAAAGAGAAGCTGACTTTTACGGGGCTATGGACGGAGCAAGTAAGTTTGTCCGGGGGGATGCTATAGCCGGGGTAGTTATTGTTTTAATCAATATCATGGGTGGGCTGCTGGTTGGAGTGGTTCAAATGAACATGCCCCTGGAGCAGGCTGTGGACACATATACCCGCCTGACGGTGGGGGATGGGCTGGTTGCCCAGGTGCCGGCGTTACTGGTTTCTTCTGCTGCGGGTATGCTGGTGACCAGGTCTGCAGGAAAGAGCAGCTTTGGTGTAGATTTGGCTCAACAGATTTTTCACTTTCCCAGGGTGATTGCTCTTACTTCGGGAATCCTTTTGGTTCTGGGATTGGTTCCTGCCCTTCCCTTTTTCCCCTTTTTCCTTCTTTCTTCGGGGACAGCCTTTGTAGCCTATACCCTTATAGGAGAGCAGGGGCTGGCTAAAAAGAGTGAAGCTGAACAGGTAGAAAGGGAGAGGCAGGAGGAAGAGAAAGCCTCGGAAGAGCCA
>CAYYWR010000351.1:0-2013 GCA_964474145.1 uncultured Syntrophomonadaceae bacterium | reverse complement strand
GTCCTTTTAGTACGCTAGCATAATATTAACAGTAACGTGCCAACAATTTATTATTGCTAAGGAGTGATATCATGGGAAATTTTATGAGATATAAGCTTAAGAGATATAAACGTTACTTATTTATTATAATAATACTGCTACTAATGTTTTCTTCAGCAGCTGCCCAAAATCATAACAATATTTACAATATTCCATCAGGCCTTGAAGAAAACATTCTTCAGCAAAGGAGCAACAAAGTTCTTGTCCAGTATAAAGAGACAGGTAGGGATAATGCCCTGGCAGGGGACCTGGAGCTTAAATCTTCCATACGCATAGAAGAAATAATGAAAGGAATCGATTCCCTTCAGGCTGAAGACGAAAAAGCAAAAGAAGCTCTTATAGAGAAGCTGCGCAAAAAAGAAAACGTCTTGCACGTAGAAGAAAACAAGGAGTTAACACTGCATGGTAACATTCCTGATGACCCGGGTTATCATCTCCAGTGGGGACTGCACAATATCATGGCCAAAGAAGCATGGCAGTTAATTGACAAGCAAAAAAAAGAGATTGTCGTTGCAGTCATTGATTCTGGTATAGACCAGAACCATGAAGATTTACAAAAGAGAATAAAACCCGGCGGCTATAATTTCCTGTTAAATAACCACGACATCACTGACCATGATGGGCACGGCACCGTTATATCCGGCATTATAGCAGCGGAAACCAGTAACGCACAAGGCATAGCCGGGGTAGCCGGATCACTGGATGTAAAAATACTACCTTTAAAAACTGCTTCTGCAGCTGGAACCAGTTACGTTTCAGATGTTATCAAGGCCATAGATTACGCTATAGACAAAGAGGTTGATGTTATAAACATTAGCATGGGGAGCTCCAGTTATTCCATGATAGAAAAAGCAGCTGTTCAAAGGGCTATAGATGAAGGCATAGTAGTAGTTGCTTCTGCTGGCAATTCCGGCAGCAGTTCTTATATATACCCGGCTTCATACGAAAATGTTATATCGGCAGGATCCATAGGAAAAGAAAATGTTGTATCTGATTTCTCCCATTATAACAGCAGGATAACTATTACTGCACCAGGAGAAAAAATATACAGCACCTCCATAAATAACAGATACACTTACAATAACGGCACATCTTTTTCAGCTGCTTTTGTATCAGGAGCGGCTGCTGTAATCAAAGCAGTTGACCCTTTGCTGGAGGCTGCAGACATAAAGGAACTAATTGGAGCAACCGCTGTAGATATGGGAACGCCTGGCAGGAATTACTCCTACGGCTTTGGCAGGATAAATCTCAAAAGCCTGGTTAAAGAAATCACCTGGACAGAACCGGTAGCAGGTATCACCCTGAGCAAGGACAGCTTATCCTTACAGGCTGGCCAGGAATATGAACTGAAAGCCAGTGTGCACCCTGAAAAAGCTGAAAACAAAAAAGTATTCTGGACCTCGGATAATCCTGATGCAGTTTCAGTTAGCCCGAAGGGAGTAATAAAAGCCCTGGAACCCGGCAAAGCTACCATTATTGTCATAACCCAGGAAGGGGGTTTCACTGCCAAGATAGAGTACTGGCATCAACATGCACGATTTATGAAAGGGAACCAAATGATACCAGAGCAACAGCTAATAAGATAAATTTAGATTGTTTTGTTTCTGGTAGAAATGGACCTGGGCCAGATTTGGATTATTTCCGATTGGACATTACAGAAACAGGGGATTTATTAATAGTAGGTATGGCCGTCAATTCTAGATGGACCCCCTATATGTGGATTGGATTACAGGACAGCCGAGGCAATACTATAGATACGAGTTTCCCTTACACCTCAAGTTCTGGAACAAGAAGTGAAAACATAATAAAAAGAGTAACCCCAGGAACATATTATATAGTTGTTTTAGGAAGACCACTTTATTCAGGATCTTCTTATACTTTATTTGATGGTGAACAATATGTATTTTCAACGAGTTTGATTAATACTGTTAGCACGCAACCCGTATCATCCGTCAGCTTGAATAAAAGTAACAT
>CAYYWR010000350.1:0-2023 GCA_964474145.1 uncultured Syntrophomonadaceae bacterium | reverse complement strand
AGATAGATACTGTAAAACCTCGGGGTCTTTTATCTCCTGTAGCTTATCCTTAATATGCATACAGGTCGCTTCTTCCACGTCTAAATATTTACAGGAGGAACGTACGCCTTTTGGGAGGAACTGGATAAGCCGGTAGGCTTTTTAGTTCCGACCCAGCAGAAATAAAAAACAAGAAGTTTTCCCTTGGCTCACCAGTGCAGGCAACCGGCCCCGTTAAGCTACCATTTCATTATAGTTTACAATAAATACCTCTGCCTTGTTTTGCTTTATTTCGTCTACCATAGTTTCCAACTCTAGTGCTGTTTTTGTATCTAAAAAATACTCTCCACATTGTTCACAGATGTTGGCAGGAACATTTTTAATAATGATTATTCCTTCTCCTAAGTCAACAATATGATTTACTCTCCCTTTTGTTAAATTAGCTTTACAAAGAATACAGCTCACAATCCTACCTCCTTCTAGTTTTAAAGTCATCTAGCCACTGACTTATTGCTGGATAGTATGCTGTTATCATCCAAATATTATCTCCTTTTAAAGCGCATACTACATGAATACTTTTATCCTCACATGTTAGCCCTAAATGTGGCTGTACGGGATGCTTGGCTGGACCCACCACCAACAGCTGACAAAAGACATCCTCGCCCAACAGATCAAGGAGCGCTATGAAAAATGGCTCCTTTTCCAGCATCTGGATAGCTAATAAGTTAAGTGCCTGGTGCCATTCCTTCCATTGTTTATAAGATCCTTTTTGCAGGCAAGTTAATAACTTCATGGTCAGATTGTTTTTCGGTTTCTTTTAAATCTTTGTATATTGCATTTAAGTCATAGTCAAATTTAGAGGCATGTTGCTCACGTATTTTTCTTACTTCTTCAACAATGGGATCATTCCACATTTACTTCACCTCCCATAAATTCTCCAGGCGTAGATATTACAGGAACCTCGTAACCTTGTTTAGAACATATATCTATAATTCCCTTTCTCATTTCTGCATTAGCAATATGTTTGCAATTCCAAGTTAATAAATAATCCATTCCATGTACTGTAGCAACCGCAATATGAAGAGCATCCTCACCAGCTTTTTCAGGGATAGGACCTTTATGAACTAACTCTTTTGCCAAAAACAAAGCTTCTTCATTTAACGCCAGAAGAGGCATGTCTTTAATTTCAGCAAGTCATTTTTTTGCTGCTATTACATCACCACTTCCTGCTTCCCTGACAAGAAGTTCAGAAATAAATAAATCAAAAAACTTTCTTCTATCAACCCACCAATCCTTAGTAATTTACTGCTGGGCGGCAACAATTAAATCTCTGCTGGATTTAGCTGTTAGTTTAGCTGTTAGATAACTAATAATAGTTGTTTCAATATATACTTTTTGCCTCATAGTTGTAACCATTCCTTTCGCTACGCTCAAAGGCACAAAACGGAATGAAAATAAGCTCAAAGGCAGCTTATTTTTTTATAATCTTATATTATTAAATTTATTTCCTATTGTTATTATAATATTCTATAAGAATCATTCCGGAGTCTGGGCTGCTGACTTTTTTGTTGGTCCAACGTTAAAGTTTCATCTGCTGTACGTCCTGCTCATCATTAAGCATTCTATAGCAACACGTTCACAAATAGGGTATTGTAAAGTTGCTGTCCCAAACAAGCCTAATGAGAGGTGCTGCTACTATGCTTATCGTATCATGTTTTCGGGTAACTAACAACCTGTTTTTTATTTTTCCAAGAGCTCCTCCTAAAAGAAGAGTATTTTTCAAAGGGTTTTTTACTTTTACTTTAACACTACAGCGCAAAGAAAAAAAATGCGAACAGAACCTGCCCACCTCCCCATAGGACACTTCCTTTACTCCTATAACGCTGGCTTCTTCCCTTTCATAGAGGTCAATCATCTGTTTGAGGCAGGGAGGGCCGCCTTTATTCACCACCAGATCGTCCCCCAGGAGCACCCCGATGGGCTGATCCCCTGCGAACTTTTTGGCGCACAGGAGGACGTGGCCCAGGCCCAGGGGCTCCTTCTG
>CAYYWR010000349.1:0-2032 GCA_964474145.1 uncultured Syntrophomonadaceae bacterium | reverse complement strand
TGTTTTTCATTACCAGGGCTGACCTGGAGGCAGAGGAAAGCAGCAAGTCCTGGGAGTCATCAGGCAAAAAGGGGTCAAGATCAGAAACATCCTCTTGCTCTTCCGGTTCCTCTATCTCCTCTACTTCATCTTTCTTATTTTGCTCTTCTTCTGCCGGGTCATTCTCTTCAGGAATATCGGGAGTTTTTTCCTGGGAGTCAGAATCTGCTATGTCGTCAACCTTCGCCTGAATCCCGTCTGCTGTATCGCTATTAACAGCAGTTTCGCCACCATATATGGTAACCCTGGAACGAGGTGTTAATACCTGATCCAGGTAAACATCAATAACAGAAGGTAAAGAGCCAACGTACAATGTGGGATTTCCATATATAGCTGCACCAACAGCATCAACGTAATTAAAACCACCCACTATTGAGTAATCAACTGCATCGGGATACATGCCCTTGGCTACCTCTACACTGGTTGTGAAGCGATCTTCC
Source organism: uncultured Syntrophomonadaceae bacterium (assembly GCA_964474145.1). Lineage (GTDB taxonomy): Bacteria > Bacillota > Dethiobacteria > SKNC01 > SKNC01 > PWHX01. The sequence continues at coordinate 1,553 of CAYYWR010000349.1, read as the reverse complement.
CCAGCCAGGCGCTCTACAGAAGCCTGGGCAGAAAGTTCAGATTCCACAGCATCGCTTACCACAGCAGTACCACCAACAATATATAATTTTTCTATTCTCAACGCTTCTATAACATCCTCCGTTACAGAAGGCACCCTATCTTTAGTTACTTGCAGTATAGGTGCATTTTTTTTAAAAGCTGCCGGGCCTGCAACCAGAGAATCAGCCGGGGCATGTCCGTTTACAACAAAAGCAAAGTTAGCCAGATTTCCTGCTTCTTGAGCTTTCTCGGCAATCAGGGCGGCCGTTTCTACTCTGTCATCCCCTGCAACTCTACCTACCTTCAACTCTTTAGCTTCCAAGGAGGCTTTCACCTGGTTGGAAACAGCTTTTTCTCCACCCAGTATAATTACTTCAGTTGCTTGCAATTCATCAATGGCTGATTCAATATCAGCAGGTATAGAATCCTGCCTAGTTAAAAGAATAGGGGCGTCTATAACACCAGCCAACACACTAGCTGCCAAGCCGTCAGCGAACTCTCCGTCATCGTCCCCCCTGGCAATAATAACAGTGTCTGCGGTATCATAAACTTCCATAGCTACTTTAGCTGAAGTTTCATGCCTATCTAAACCAGCAACTCTTTTCAATCCAGGATTGCTAGCAAAACCTATACCAACTAACAATATTAAAACCATAAAGAAAACTGCTACCTTTGACAAAGCTTTAATAATTTGATTTTTCCTCATGGAAAAAATCCCCTCCTCTAAATTAATGAAAAACTCATAAAGCAAGTAAATATATTTATAGTTTAAAAAAATGCTCCGAGGGCAAACAGCCCCGGAGTAACTTAAATGTTTCACATGTCCGTAGGCAATACAGCCGCCTTAACTCAAAGAGCTTTAGGCCTGTAACTTTGTGCCCTTACCTTTAGGTAAGTTTACCTTTTACTACTTACTACATTGTTAAATGAACTAACAGACAAAACTTAACACTTTTTTAGGTTATTCTATTATTTTTCGTAAACCAATATTATTAAATTCTACGCTAACTTGTGAAACCCTTGTTAGTTAATGCAATTATTTTATTCGTCCTGATTTGACCAGATTCCAGTACATTATAACCCCAGCAAAAAAAAATGCCGCCGCTATTAATTCTATGGTTTCCTCTATAACAAAATCCATTAGAAAGAACCCCGGTATAGCTCCACTTAATAAATAATAACTCAACCACTCCCCTATATTTACATAAAAATCCCCCTGGTTACGAAACACCGAACAACCTGCAGCCAACGCATACAAAAATCCCCCTTTCAAGAAATAAATTCTTGTCTGGGGCATAGAAAAGGGAACCCTCCAAAACCTAACAAAGGCATAAATTATGGGGAAGGCTATGAAAAGGTAAAAGACCGCTTCTACATTTCTTTTGCTTATAGATAAATACATCTCTCCATAATGAGACATAACATGCCTGGGATCACCGGCATCCTCAATTAGCATTAATAAAAAAGTTACTGCAACCAGTCCCCAAAATAATTGTTCCTCTCGTTTCTCCTTTTCCTTAAAAACACCGCTTAA
>CAYYWR010000348.1:0-2033 GCA_964474145.1 uncultured Syntrophomonadaceae bacterium | reverse complement strand
GTACTTTTGAGATATAGCAATATTTTTTTCTCTAAAGGCAAGTATAGCCGCTTCATTAGCCACACTTTCCAGGTGGGCTCCGGAAAAACCAAAGGTTTCCCGGGCTATGCTTTTCAAGTCTACATCTTCGTCCAGAGGCTTATTAACTGTGTGGAGACTCAGTATTTGTTCCCTGCCTTCAATATCCGGAAGATCCACATTTACTATCCGGTCAAAACGTCCTGGCCTGACAATGGCAGAATCAAGGAGCTCTGAGCGGTTGGTAGCTCCAATAACCAAAAGCTTTACCTCTTCGTTATAGTTGATCCCATCCATTTCTACCAGCAGCTGGTTCAAGGTCTGGTCGTACTCCAGGTGGCTGCCGTGGGTTCCTCTTTTTCCTCCCAGTATTTCTATTTCATCAATAAAAACTATAGCACTGTTTTTGTTTTCTTTTTTGGCCGTTTCCCTGGCCTGGTTAAATATCTGCCTTACCCTCTGGGCACCTACACCTGCATATACTTCAATAAATTCACTTCCTGAAGCAGACATGAAAACAGACTCCGTATAGCTGGCAGCAGCTTTAGCCAGAAGAGTTTTTCCCGTCCCGGGAGGGCCGTCCAGCAAAATTCCCTTCAGGGGCCGTATGCCCATGGATACTACCTTCTCAGGGTCCCGAATAAACTCAAGGGCTTCAAGGAGTTCCTTTTTTGCTGAAGAGTTTCCCCCTATACCATCAAAATTAATCTTTTCTACTTTATTCTTGCTTTTACTGCTGTTTAACATGGCAAAGCTTTTGCTCCCGCCTTTAGAGCCCACCAGGTAGTAAAGCACAAATACCAATCCCACCATGAAAACCCAGGGCATTATATTAATCCCTCGCTGAAACAGTATGATCAGCAACGCAGCTCCAACACCTATAGCTATTTCTTTAATCAAAGTTATCACGCTCCCTTAATAGTTTTTCTATGTCAATGGGGGAACGCGGCACTACCTGGTATAGGAAGTTATCTTCTTTTAATACCTGAAAATAAAGGTACTCATTTCCCACAATTATACGATAATCATCAACTGTATGCTGGTTCATTATATCTTCTACTTTTGCCGACATTTCCATAAAATTCCCCTTTACCGCTGCTTCCTGAAGAGAGTAATGAACATTATAAAATATCTCCTCTAAATCTTTATTTCTTTTATCTTCAAAAAATATTTTAAAATCACAATTTCCCCAGTATTTTTCTACTTCTTTGCTGATGTCTTTTTCAGTAACATACAAATTGCTAACATAGGACAGTTCCAGTGTAATGTGCAGGTATTCCTTATCTTCTTCTATTTCTGCCTTTTCAATTTCCTCTATCTCATTTAATAAATGATATAATAACTCCTCCGTCGTCTGTTTTTCTTGATAATACTCAAATCCGTAAAATATCCCTATAATTAAAACAAAAGAAACTACTACAACAACCCATTTGATTTGTTTGAAAAACATTACAAACCTCTCCCAGCAAAATCAATAGAATAATAAAGCCTCGCTTATTTTTCTTCTCTTTTATTTGTTTACATAAATCATTATAACACAGGGATTTTTGCTGTAGCAATAGTAATAATAACCATGGTGTTCTTACATAATTAAAACGCGGGAATGCTCTCCCCACGCCTGTTATAAAACTAAAGATTATAAGTATTCAGTGAGCCCGGTTAATGCACCTGGCGGTACCATGGGGACGGTTCAGCGTCTTCTCGGCGAAACCTGGAAACGCCAGGGAAATCCATGGTACCGTCCCGTGGCTTATGCCTGTATATATATTATTCTTTGCCCATCTTAAATACCCATTTATTTTTGTACATGTAATCAACTCCGGACCAAACAGTAAACAGGACAGCCAGAAACAGTAAAAACCAGTTCAAATGGATATATGGAAAGCTTTGAAGAAAATCAGATATTGGAGGTAAGATGGCAGAAAGATTTTCCAGATCAGATATTATAATTATATATAAAACTGCCACTATTTGAAATATTGTCTTGGCCTTACCCAGCTTGCTGGCAGCCAGAA
>CAYYWR010000347.1:0-2042 GCA_964474145.1 uncultured Syntrophomonadaceae bacterium | reverse complement strand
AACTCATCCTTGATTGCTGCTAAGACTAGAAGGTCTATTTTATCTGTTCCTCTTAATGCTATATCTATATCAGAATATTCATGGGTATTCCCAGCCACTCGAGAACCGAATACTAACACTTCATAGTTTGAAGCATAATTTTTGAGGATGTTTTTTACTGTCCTTAATTCGTTTTCACTTAACTTAATCATTTCGGACCTCTAATGCTTTAAGTAAAAAAATGGCATCCTTTAAAAAGGCATTAGTAAAGGAATATATCTCATCTGCAATTTCTCTATTGTAGGTATGTGAAGTAGTATTTCTAAGTTCATGATAACGCACCCATGAATTAAAATCAGCTATTAACTTTTGCTCAAGCGCATTTCTAAATAATTCTTTTCTCGATACTCCATCCATTATTCCCGGCATTAAGTTCATTTCCAACCAGCGCTTCATAAACTTCCAGCTAAGCTCATAGGTAAACTCAAAGTTTTGAATTACACCTGCTTTAATAACCTCAATCTCTTCATCTGGCACATTGCTACAATCAGCTAATCTCTTGTCTGCAAAGCTTAAAGCCCTCTCCAAGGATAAAACTGCTTTTCTCAAACTACTTAAGTCTAACATGCTTCGACCTCATTTCTAAAGGCATTTTACATCTATTAAGCCACAGCTAGTCATTGCCACCTCTAATTATAATACAGTAATTACCAGTAGTCAATAGCTTGATAAGTTTGTGTCAAGCACCGTTATTTTTACCTTTGGCTATTAGAGGTGCAGAGGAAGCTGATGTTAGCCGTGTCTTGTCCTATCAAAAGCTTTAATTACACTATATCTTCAATATATCTTTTTCTATCTTTGATGGAGGACTTTAATTTTATACCTTATACCTTATAACTTATAACTTATAACTTATTATATCCAAATTATATATTTATTTCAATGCTTAGCTAAAATTCCTTCTCCGAGCATTCGCACTATTTTTTTGCTACTATTTTGTTCGATATTAATTGATAACACCGTTCCTTTTTGTTATAATATAAACACAACTCATTTTCAACTCATTTTGAGGGGGGTTTTAATATATGTTCATTTCCGCTACTGAGTTAAAAAAAAATATGGGCAAGTATCTGGCTCTTGCCGCCAATGAAGATATTATTATTACTAAAAATGGAAAGGTCATTGCTAAACTCACCAGTGTCACTGAAGATAAAGTTTCCATGGTAGAGTCTTTAATTGGCCTCTTACCATCTGAAGCATCACTAGAAGAAGCTAGAGAGGAGCGGCTAAAACGCCATGAGCATACTGATTGATACCAATGTAATTCTTGATGCTGTTGCCAAACGTCCTCCTTTTAATGAAAGTGCTGAAAAGATATTATTTCTTATTGCTAAAAATAAAGTAGATGCATCTATAACAGCAAACACCGTTACCGATATTTATTACTTAACTCGAAAACACCTGAAAAACATAGAGGAAACGAAAATCCTTCTGCTAAAACTATTTACCCTTTTTCAAATTATTGATGTAACAGGAGCAGACTGTGAAAAAGCATTGGAGTTAAATATGTCTGATTACGAAGACGCACTTATTGCAATCTGTGCTAAACGCACTAAGATGGATTATATTATTACACGCAACATTAAAGACTTTGCAAATTCTCCTGTACCGCCTATCACTCCTGATGATTTCATTGCCAAGTTTTTTGATTCTCTTTAAATTAATACCCCGGCAGTATCAATAACTACATCTTTAACCTTTCCACTCCGGACAGGGATCAATGAAGTAACTTTATAGTTAATATCAATTTTATCCCTTTTTATTTTACAATAACCAATCCCTTTACTATATTTATCATATGGCATATATTTACTGGTATTTTTTTTGCAGGAGGGACGGGCCCTTTCTAGGACTTTCCAGGAGATTCTGGAAATTGCCGCCAGGCAGGTAACTGAATCTCCGGGCACGGTTCCTGCAAAATTACGCTTGACTTTTGATAACTTAAATGTTATCATTTTAAAAATATTGTATCGGGAGTGTTCTCCACCCATTTCGTAAAAAGT
>CAYYWR010000346.1:0-2053 GCA_964474145.1 uncultured Syntrophomonadaceae bacterium | reverse complement strand
AGCCCCTGGTGGAGCAGATAAAGAGGGAGCAGAAGGAGCTCCAGAAAATGCCCCAAATAACGGAGTCCCACATGGAGTTCCTGGAAAAAACCGCCAATAGAATCTCCCGGCTCAGGGCAACTCTGGAAGCCATGAAGCTAAAGGGGAACATAAGTTCCAGCCAGCCTCTAGAAGTAAAAATAACCTCTGGCATGGAAAGCAGCAAAACCCTGAAGGTTGACCAGGAATCAGCTTTTGAAGCCCAGGGCAGGGTTGTTCTGGAGGGACCCCACTGGACTTTAGAAATACAGTCGGGGCAAAAGGACGTAAAAAAAATTATGAGGGAAATAGAGGAGGACCGGGAATCATACCGCAATAAGCTAAAAGAACTTTCTCTCCCGGAAATTAAAAATACCAGGGAGGCCAGGGATATTCTGGAGAAAAGGGAAGCCCTGGAAGAGAGTATCAAGCGCCGGGAAGCTAAAGTAGAGGCTTTACTGGGAGAAGAATTAACCTTTGAAGAACTGGAAAAGCAGGTAAGCGCTTTGGGTGAGGATAGGCAGGTCAGGGAATTGGAAAAAATTGACCAGGAATTAAAGAGCATAGAACTGGATATTCATACTACAAAGGGTGAAATTAAAAACCTGAAAGCAAAAATTGAAGAGTGGGAAAAGGAATACGGGAATCATGACCAGGTAATGGACCGGCTGGTTGATCTAAGGGGAGAGGCCAGGGATTTTGAAAAGCAGCTGGCACAGCTGGCTCCTCTACCCGAAGGTTTTGAATCCCCCCAGAAATTTATGGATAAATTGAAAAAGCTCAGGGACAGGAGTCGGCAGCTGGAGGAGGGAACATATAAGCTGAAACTAGAATTAAACGATGCTAAGATGAAGCTGCCCGAGGAATCCACCGAGGAGATCCAGGAAAGGTTGAATCAAAGCCAGCGGGAACTGGATAAGCTTATATCCAGAGCCCGGGCCCTTTGCGTAATAGAAGAAGAGCACCGTAAGCTTGCAGAGGAAATGGACAGGAAATGTTTTGACCCCCTTATTTCTTCCTTTGAAAAGTACCTGTCCCCTGTGACCAATTACCGCTACAGCTCTGTTAACATGAAGGGTCCTATTCCCGACAGTATCGCCAGGGAAGAAGGAAGGGAAATGCCTGTAGATCTCCTCTCTACCGGCACAACCCGGGGCCTGGCCCTGGCCCTGAGGCTGGCCATGGCGGAACACCTTTTGAAGGATTTTCGGGGTTTTCTGTTAATGGATGACCCCCTGGTAGATCTGGACCCCCAAAGAAAAGAAAAGGCAGCCGGGATATTAAAAGATTTTTCTGCAGATAAACAGCTTCTCATAACCACCTGTGACCCCCTTACAGCACAACTTCTAGGGGGAGAAGTTATTACTTTGTAAATATTCAGTAAACCCGGTTAAATGCATCTGGCGGTGCCATGAGGAGGGTTCCTTGTCCCCGAAGGGCCGAAGGGAAGACGAGGCGACCCTCCCCATGGCTTAGCGCAGGTATGTCCCGAATAATCAGATATGTGGAGGAGTGGTTGATGGGCAACTTTGAAGAAACGGCAAGGGAAATATTTGAAGAAGTAGAAAAAAGATATCAAAAAGCAAGGAAAAGCCATGATTGGGACCATACCCGGAGGGTTTATAATCTGTGCATGAAAATAGGGAAAGAAGAAGAGGCAGACATGGAAGTATTAAAACTTGCTGCCGTGCTTCACGATATAGGCAGGGAGGAGCAGGACAACAGTAAAGGCAAGCTCTGCCATGCCCAAAGGGGGGCTATTCTAGCAAGAAAAATACTGGAGAAATATGACCTGCTTGAGGATAAGGTAGATAGAGTTATTCACTGTATAGAAACCCACAGGTTTAGAGGAGATAAAAAACCTCTTTCCCGGGAAGCACAAATCCTGTATGATGCAGATAAATTGGATGCTATAGGTGCCATAGGGATTGGTCGGGCCTTTGTTTTTGCCGGTGAAGTAGGGGCAAAGGTGCATAACAAGGATATTAACCTGGAAAATACAAAATCTTATACAGAAGAAGATACAGCTTACCGG
>CAYYWR010000345.1:0-2054 GCA_964474145.1 uncultured Syntrophomonadaceae bacterium | reverse complement strand
GCTGTAGACCGCCTAAAAGAAGAAGAGTCTAATAAACTTAATTGGAGGTGCATTATAAGCAAATGGGAAGATATCGAGGATCCGTTTGCCGACTCTGTAGAAGAGAAGGACTGAAACTATTTTTAAAAGGAGAAAGATGCTACACTGATAAATGCTCAGCAGAGCGCAAGGCATATGCTCCAGGTCAGCATGGACAGTCAAGGCGTAAACCATCGGAATATGGCATTCAGCTGAGGGAAAAACAGAAGGCCCGTCGTATTTATGGTGTAATGGAAAAGCAGTTCAGGAACTATTTTAAGAAAGCAGAAAAGAAGAAAGGTGTTACGGGGGAAACTCTCCTGCAAATACTGGAAAGCAGGCTAGATAATATAGTTTATCGACTGGGTTTTGCAAGCTCCAGGAATGAAGCCCGTCAGCTGATAAGGCACGGGCATTTTAGAGTTAACGGTAAAAAAGTAGACATTTCTTCTTATTTAGTTAATGCTGGAGATGAAATTTCGGTAAGGGAAAAAAGCAGAAATTCGCCCCGTTTTAAAGAGCTATGGGAAATTGCTGAACAGCGCGCTGTGCCGGACTGGCTTCAGTTAGATGTGGATAATTGGAAAGGGAAAGTGATTCGTATACCTTCAAGGGAAGAGATAGATGTTCCAGTTTCCGAGCACCTGATAATCGAGATGTATTCACGTTAATTTGATGCCCTCAGAAAGGCTTTTAAAGGAGTTAAAAATAGGAGGGTCGCCTTAAATGATAGAGATTGAAAAACCTAGAATTGATTGTGTAGATATTGATGAAGATAGTTCTTATGGCAGGTTTGTAATTGAGCCCCTGGAAAGAGGTTACGGTATTACTCTGGGGAACTCTTTGAGAAGAGTTCTGTTATCTTCCCTTCCCGGGTCTGCCATTACTTCTATAAAAATAGAAGATGTATTACATGAGTTTTCTACTATTCCCGGTGTTTTGGAGGATACTACAGAAATTATCCTTAACCTGAAGAGGTTGTCCATGAAGATAGATGAACAGGAACCGCAAACGTTGACCATAGACGTGGAAGGTGAGCAGACTGTTACTGCAGATAAAATAAAGAGGCCTTCTTCAGTGGAAATCCTTAACCCGGATCTGATCATAGCTAACCTGGAAGATAGTGGAAGGCTATATATGGAGATAACTGCAGAAAATGGAAGAGGGTATGTTTCTTCTGAACGCAATAAGAAGCCAAATCAGCCCATAGGTATAATTCCCGTTGATTCAATTTTTACTCCTATAAAAAAAGTAAACTTCAAAGTTGAGGATACACGGGTTGGGCAAATTACTGATTACGACAGGCTGAGCCTGGAGGTATGGACCGATGGAAGTGTAACCCCCGATGAAGCAGTAAGTCTGGGGGCAAAGATTTTAAGTGAGCATTTAGGCCTGTTTATAAACCTTACCCAAAAAGTTAACGATGTAGAAATAATGGTAGAAAAAGAAGAGGATGAAAAGGGTAAGATTATGGAAATGACCATTGAAGAACTGGACCTTTCTGTTCGTTCCTACAACTGTCTAAAAAGAGCGGGGATCAACACTGTGCAGGAGCTCACTCAAAAATCCGAAGACGATATGATGAAGGTCCGAAATCTGGGAAAAAAATCCCTGGAGGAAGTACAGCAAAAATTGGATGAGTTAAGCCTGTCCTTAAAAAGCAGCAGTGAATAAGTTTGAAGGGGGAAAGTAATAATGGGAAATAAGAAATTAAGCCGCAGAGTTGCTCCCAGGAAAGCGTTATTGAGAAATATGGTATCTTCCCTATTTCTTACAGAAAGAATAGAAACCACAGAGACTAAAGCAAAAAATGTCAGGAAAATTGCCGATAAAATGGTTACTCTGGCCAAAAGGGGTGACCTCCATGCCCGCCGACAGGCTTTGAGCTACATGTATGATGAAGATGCGGTTTACAGGCTCTTTCATGAAATTGCACCCAGGTTTGAAGACAGGCAGGGAGGCTACACCAGGATAATTAAAAAGGGTCCCCGTCGGGGAGATGCCGCTCCCATGGTAATTCTTGAGCTGGTAGAGTA
>CAYYWR010000344.1:0-2059 GCA_964474145.1 uncultured Syntrophomonadaceae bacterium | reverse complement strand
TCGTTGCCCTTTCGGTATGATGACCATGGCCCCTGAAAGTCCTGGTAGGTGCAAACTCACCCAGCTTGTGGCCTACCATATCTTCCGTAATGTATATGGGAACATGCTTGCGCCCATCATGTACAGCGACAGTATGGCCTACCATTTCGGGGAAAATAGTAGAACGCCTGGACCAGGTTTTTATAACTTTTTTCTTCCCAGATTCATTCATTTCCTTTATCCTTTTTAGAAGCCTTTCTTCTATATAGGGGCCTTTTTTTAAAGATCTACCCAACGCTGTATCCCTCCCTTCAGCTATTTTTTCTTGCGCCTCTTGACAATATATTTATCAGAATCTTTATTTTTCTTGCGAGTTTTATAGCCTATGGTCGGCTTACCCCAGGGTGTCACCGGTCCAGGCATTCCAATAGGGGCTTTACCTTCACCACCACCATGGGGGTGATCAGCAGGGTTCATTACCGAGCCCCGAACTGTAGGCCTTTTCCCCAGCCAGCGGGACCTTCCGGCTTTCCCAATAGTAATATTCTCATGCTCCACATTACCAACCTGTCCCAGGGTAGCTTTGCAGTCAATAGGTATTAATCTAACCTCCCCTGAAGGTAATCTAACATGAGCATGGCTCCCCTCCTTGGCCATAAGCCGAGCAGTTGTTCCGGCAGAACGGACTATCTGGGCTCCTTTGCCTTGCTTTAATTCTATATTATGAATAACCGAGCCTACGGGAACATTGCGCAAAGGAAGAGCATTCCCCGGCTGTATATCTGCATCAACTCCTGATACTACAGTCATCCCTACCTTTAAACCAGCGGGAGACAAAATATATCTTTTCTCCCCATCAATATAATTTAAAAGAGCAATATTGGCAGAGCGGTTAGGATCATATTCCACCTGGGCTACTTTGGCAGGAATGTCGTCTTTATCCCGTTTAAAATCAATGACACGATATTTCCGTTTATGACCGCCGCCCCTGTGGCGCACTGTGATACGTCCGTAAGTATTACGCCCCGAAGTTTTCTTCAATGGAGCTGTGAGAGACTTTTCCGTCTCATCTGATGTTACTTCTGCAAAGTCAGATACGGTCATAAAGCGTCTTGCCGGAGAAGTAGGCACAAATTTTTTAACAGGCATCTATTTCCCTCCTTTAGCTGCTACATTTTTTATAGTCCTTCAAATATCTCAATAGGTTTGCTATCTGGTGCCAAAGTTACAATGGCCTTTTTCCAGTCAGAAGTATAACCTCTGTGGACACCCATCCTTTTAGGTTTCCCCTTAACTTTCATGGTATTTACAGACTGCACTTTAACTCCGAATATTTCCTCCAAAGCTCTTTTTATCTCGATTTTATTAGCCTTAATATCCACTTTAAAGGTGTACTTATTTTCTTCCATCAAACCGGTACTCTTTTCTGTAACAATAGGGCTGACAATAATATCCCTGGAATCAATCATCTAAGCAAACACCTCCTCTGCCCTGTTCACGGCATCTTGCGTAATAACCAGGTTCTCACAATCTAAAATATCGTAGACATTAAGCCTGTAAGCAGGAAGAGTTTTTACACCAGGAATGTTTCTGGCAGATTTATAAACATTATTGTCCTGCTCCTCTGTAACTACCAGCACTTTTTTCCCCGCATTTAAATTATTTAATACCTTAAACATTTCTTTTGTTTTGGGCTCTTCCATGTTAAGTTTATCCAGGATTACAATAGACCCTGCCTTAACCTTAGAGGTTAGAGCTGACCTGATAGCACTTTTTCTGGCTTTTTTGGGAATGGTGTAACCATAATCACGGGGCCTGGGGCCAAAAGTAACACCACCACCTACCCAAAGGGGTGAACGAATAGTTCCATGCCGTGCCCTACCCGTGCCCTTCTGCCTCCAGGGTTTACGACCTCCACCCCGGGCTGCAGACCTGTTTTTAACTGCTGCCGTGCCCTGACGCCTGTTGGCCAGGTGCATCAATACTACGTTGTGCAGCAGAGCCTCATTAACTTTAACATTAAATATATCCGGGTTTAGTTCAACTTCTCCAACATTATCCCCTTCTGTATTGTATAAAG
>CAYYWR010000343.1:0-2063 GCA_964474145.1 uncultured Syntrophomonadaceae bacterium | reverse complement strand
CGGGGATGTGGCATCTTCTGAGCTAATCAGCAACAGCATGCTTGTTTTTGGCCTGGAAAACCTCACCCGGGACCGCAAGGCCTTTATTAATTTTACCAAAAAGCTGCTGGAGTCCGATGTGGTGGCCCTGTTACCCCAGGATAAGGTAGTGGTAGAAGTGCTGGAGGATGTTGAGCTGGGGGAAAGCCTGTTGAATGCCTGTAAAAAGATTAAAGACGCCGGTTATCTATTAGCCCTGGACGATTTCATTTACCATGACGAATATCGTTCCCTGCTGGAGCTGGTAGATATTATTAAGGTTGATTTTATGCAAACCCTGGGGAAAGACAGAAAACAGGTCATGGATAGGGTAAAACAGGCAATGTATAAGATAAAAACTTCCAATATTGAATACCTGGCGGAAAAGGTAGAAAGCCGGGATGATCTGGAAGAGGCCATAAAGATGGGCTATAAATACTTTCAGGGGTATTTTTTCAGCAAACCGGAGATTATGACCGGCCGGGATATTCCAGCCTTCAAGCTTACTTACCTGCGCATTTTGCAGCAGATCAATGATCCCAATATTGATTTTGATCAGGTGGAAAAGCTTATCAAGTGCGACCTGGCCCTCTCCTACAAGTTGTTGCGGTTCATTAATTCGGCTGCCTTTCACTTCAGGAGTGAAATTTCATCTATCAAGCAAGCCCTTACTCTGCTGGGTCAACGGGAGGTAAGCAAGTGGTTTTCCCTGATCGCTTTGAAATCTATTATGGAAGACAAGCCGGAGGAACTCTTTATAACAGCTATATGCCGGGCCAATTTTTGGGAGCTGCTGGCCTCCCGGGTGGGTCTCAAAAAGCGCAGCCAGGATTTGTTTCTTATGGGCCTGTTTTCTTTAATGGATGCTTTTCTGGATCAGCCCCTGGATAAAATTTTAAATGAACTTCCCCTGGCCCTGGATGTAAAAGATGCACTGGCTGGAAATGAAGGGGTTATGGGAGATATCCATACTCTGGTTTTAGCTTATGAAAAGGGAGATTTCCAGGCTGTATCCAACTTTTGCAAAAAGCTCAATTTGGAGGAAAAAGAAGTGATTAAGTATTACTTTGATTCCCTGGAGCAGGCCAATAAGTCCTTCCTGTAAGCATTTTTCCCTTTACAGAAATAGAAGGATTTGCTGGTAATGTGTAGAAAATACTTAGGGAAGAAGATTATATATAGCTATATCTAGATAACAAGAAGGGGTTGTTAGTATGTCAGATGATAAGGGCATTTTACTGGAGAGCGGCACCAATGAGCTGGAAATACTGGAATTTTGTGTGGGCAATGAATACTATGGTATCAATGTCATGAAAGTCAAGGGAGTGATGGAGCCCCAGGAAGTATACAGGTTACCGGAGCAAAATATTTATATGGACGGAATGGTGCGCATAAGGGGAGAAGCATTAAACCAGGTAAATTTAATAAGGTACCTGGGCAAAGAGGAAACAGAAAATGATATGTTGATTTTAACCGAATTTAACCAGAACAAGTTAGCCTTTAAAGTATCTGCAGTTACAAAAATATCCCGGATAAACTGGGGCGATATTGAGAGAGTGGGTGTGGTAAGTGTAGATACGCCCCTGATAGGGGTTGTAAAGCAAGAGGATAGGCTGGTGCTTATACTGGACTTTGAGCAAATAGTCAGCGGCATACTACCTGAAACCAAGACAGAAATCGATTACGAAAAAATTGATAGTATTTCCCACGCAAGAATAGTGATAGCAGATGACTCGGATTTTATTCTGAAGATGGTTAATAATTATTTAGAAGAAAGTGGTTACCAGGACATAAAGTCATTTGTAAATGGTCAGGAAGCTTTAGAGTATATTGAAAATAACCCCGACAGTACAGATATATTAATAACTGATATAGAGATGCCCAAAATGGACGGACTTACTTTATGTAAAAGAATAAAGGAAAACGAAAAAACCAGGCATATACCTGTAATGCTCTACAGCTCATTAATAACTGATGAATTAAAGCACAAGGGAGATTCTGTGGGAGCAGACTTTCAGGTTAATAAGCCCAGGTTTGAAGATATT
>CAYYWR010000342.1:0-2069 GCA_964474145.1 uncultured Syntrophomonadaceae bacterium | reverse complement strand
GGCTATTTTTATTTTTTCAGGAGCTGCCCCCTCTTCTACCCGGGCCTGAAAATCCCTTCTGGTTTTCCTTAAATATTCCCACATGCAATTTTTGTTGGCGGTTCCTATCCAGCGGGCCAGGTTGTGCTGCACCCAGGAGCCTGTGTAAAGATTATTCAATTGGCTCCGGGGAGGGTGTTCCTCCAGATACTGGTTAACGGTGACTGTGCGCAGGGCGGGATCCTCCGTCACCCGCTGGTAAAACATATGCAAGAAATCTTTTTTGTCATTTTCATACCACTCCCAGGCGTTTTCACCATCCAGGGAAATAGTCACCAGATAACCCTGATGCTCCTGATGCTCCTGATGGGATGATTGCTGCAAATTTTCCCGGATTTTATGCAGCCGGTGCTGCAGATCGTTTACTGCATCATTAACAGGCATATGCTGGTAAGCAAACCCTATCCTGTCAGAAAGATAGTGGTCCCTGAAAATGATAGATATTTCTTTGCCCTTGATGTCAACTTTATAAGGCTGGTAGAGAACCCGGGGATTAACCACATGGTCATGTTCATCCCGTAGAATTTCCACCCCCAGAGACCTGGCCAGGATATCTTCATCAGTTATAGTCCATTTTATGCCCAGTTCTGCCAGTTGAGCTACAGCCTCGGGGCTGACCGCCTGTTCAGGAGGCCATAATCCATAAGGCTTGTGGCCAAAATATTTCTCATAATGTTCAACAGCCCTCTTTAACTGTTCAAGGGAATCTTCCGGATAGGCAAACTGCCCGGGAAGATCCAGTTCCGGCTGGGACCTTAAAGCGCTGTTAGAATCTATGAGCAGGGGCAGAATTGGATGGTAATAGGCAGTAGTAATTAGTTCTAACTGTCCCTTTTCCTGGAGCTCCTTATGTTGGGGTATAATCTTCTTTAAAATATTCCACTGCTTTGCCATAAGGGTAGCCTTTTCTTCCTCGGTAAAATCTCGCCCCTTTTCTTGAAGTCGGTTCAAAAACTCATCCTTTTCCCTTATTTCCGGGTCAATCCACACCAGGTTGAACCATACCTGAAGATCCAGGTAATCCTGGGCAGTGAAATCCCCTGTAATATTTTCCAGGCCAAAAGGCTCCCGCCTTCTTCCCTGCTTGTCTAAAAGCTCCCGGTAGCGGGGGAAACGGGAAATAACCTTATCCCAGTGTATATCAAAGTAATGGTTTAGCAAAAACCTTTTTTCCCTCTGGTTCAAGTATTTGGCCGGCTTCATTGCCAGCATATAGTAATCTGCCGCTTCCCCCTCCAGGTAATCTTCTATCTGGTCTATCAGGGCAGGAGTTAAATTAAAGGTAGCCCTTATAGCAGGGTATTCCTTGATTATGGCAGCCATCTGGTAATAATCCTTGCAGCCGTGGAGCCTTACCCAGGGCATAATATATTCATTTTTAATGGTGTCCTTATAATAAGGCTGGTGCTGATTCCACACAAAGGCAATATTTAACGGTTTTTCAGACATGAATTCACTCTCCTTTAACCTGGTCTTTTAATTTCCTTATCTATTTCCAGCTGCCACTCTTCGCCAGGCTTTAGTTTTAAATCCCAGTAGGGCAATATAACAGAGTTTTGATAAGACCTTTCTATGCCCTCCTCCGACTGGGATACAGTTTCAATAGGGAAGCGCCATATTCCTGCATTCTGGTTAAAAAAGAGGGAAAGGTCTATTTTCTGCCACTCATCTTTAATCCCCATCATATCAACTCCGGTCATCTCCCCGGTGCTGGCCAGGTGCTGACTTTCCATCCCTCTATGGGAGTAGTAATACCTGTCCGGGGCATATCCTCCCAAAAAAGAAAAATTAAACTCTATCCCAAATCGGGTGCTTATTTCAGATTCCCCATTATTTTTAAGCAAATAATTTATTTTTATCCTGGATTCCCCGGGATTAACTTTTATTTTCTTTTCCAAGTATATGTTATTACTATTGCCTTCATGCTGTACTTTTCCCCTTCGGCTTAAAGTTATAACCGCCCCATCATCGTTACTTACACTCACATCATAGGGCTTCATAACAAAGTTACCCCTTTCCAAATGTTCTCC